>JARDZQ010000206.1 GCA_029240775.1 Rubrobacteraceae bacterium
CCCAAGGCTGGTGACGGACTCGGGGCAGGTGCGCGCGCGAACGATCGTGCTCGCTGGTGAGGCCTACCTGTCGCGGCTCCGCAAGCTGCGCCGCCAGTTACTCCCCATCTACTCCCTCATCGTGCTTACCGAGCCCCTCTCCGAGGAGCGGTGGGAAGGGATCGGCTGGGAGGGACGCGAGTGCGTGGCGTCCAATCGCTACACGGTCGACTACCTCTCGCGCACGGAAGACGGGCGCATATTGTTCGGGGGCAGGGGCGCACCCTACCATTACGGCTCGCGCATACAGGACGAGTACGACAGGCACGGGCCCACGCACCAGACGCTGCGCAGCACCGCGAGGGACTGGTTCCCGGCCCTCGAAGGCGCGCGGTTCACCCACGCGTGGGGAGGGCCTCTTGCCGTGCCCCGCGACTGGATGCCAACGATGTCCTACGACCCATCCAGGGGCGTAGCCACCGCGCGTGGTTACACGGGCCAGGGGGTCGCCACAGCCAATCTCTCGGGCCGGACCCTGGCCGACCTGATCCTCGGCCGCGACACAGGCATTACCCATCTACCCACCGTCAACCACCAGCAGCGTCCCTGGGAGCCGGAACCCTTGCGCTGGCTGGGTGCCAGGTACGTGCAGCGCGGCCTGATGAAGGTGGACGACGATGCCGAGCGAACAGGAGAGCCGCCAACAGGCAAGACCCTCGCAGAACGGCTCGGCAGACACTGAAGATCCGGCCAGACTCGCGCAGCAGGAGAAGACAGTTGAAGGAGATAAAAGTCATCGGACTCTCACAGGGCATCGGCGTCCCGCGTGGCCAGTATAGACTCTGGGTGGGGAAGGTCACTAAGACGGGGAAGGCTAACATGGACGCTACAGGAGGCTGAAAGTGGAAGAGCGACGTATAACAGAGCGTCCGCCAGAAGAGGTGGAAGACCCCAGCCAGGATGTGGAACGTACCGTCGCTGTGGAGTTGTCCGCGGTTACCAAGCGTTTTGGGGAGTTCATCGCGGTCGACGACCTCACGCTCGACATCTACGAGGGCGAGTTCTTCTCGCTGCTGGGCCCGAGCGGGTGCGGCAAGACAACGACGCTGCGCATGATCGCCGGCTTCGAAGAACCGACCGAGGGTGGCATCTCCGTCGGCGGGGACCCGATGCGACGGGTTCCTCCCTACAGAAGGCCGGTAAACACCGTCTTCCAGTCGTACGCCATCTTCCCCCACCTCAACGTCTTCGACAACGTGGCCTTCGGCCTCCGTCGCTCCGGCGTAAAGGGGGAAGAGCTGCACAAGAGGGTCACTGACGCCTGCGAGATGGTGCAGCTCTCAGGCTTCGAGAAGCGCAAGCCGAGCATGCTCTCGGGCGGCCAGCAGCAGAGGGTCGCGCTCGCGAGGGCGCTCGTCAATCATCCCGAGGTGTTGCTGTTGGACGAACCGCTCGGGGCCCTCGACCTCAAGCTCAGAAAAGAGATGCAACTCTACCTCAAGAACCTGCAGCACGAAGTCGGGATCACCTTCATCTACGTCACCCACGACCAGGAAGAGGCACTCACCATGAGCGACAGGATCGCCGTGATGAACGAGGGCAGGGTCCAGCAGGTAGCCGACCCCCCGACCCTCTACGAGCTCCCAAGGAACCGCTTCGTCTCAGACTTCATCGGCCAGACGAACGTGTTCTCGGGCACGGTCGAGTCCGTGAGCGGAAAGCGGATAACGTTGAGCACCCCGTCCGGGAAGGTCGAGGCAACCGCGCGCGAGGCCGAGGTGGAAGTCGGGGCCGAGGCGCACGCCGCCGTGAGGCCAGAGAAGGTACGGTTCGGTAGCGAGGGCGACAACGTGAGCACCGCTAGAATCCAGCAGCTCGTCTACCTAGGGGTCAGCACCCAGTACATCGCGGAACTTCCCGACGGGGAGAAGCTGGTTCTCTACCAGCAGAACTCCCGCGAGGACGCCAACCCCGAGATAGGTGAAGAGGTGCCTGTAGCGTGGGACGCTCGTAACTGCTTGATACTAGGAGGTTAGTCATGGGTAGAGAAAAGAGGATCTCGCGGGGGGATTTCCTGAAGGCAATGGGCGCCGCAGGCGTGGCCGGCTCCACGCTCTCTATCCTGGCCTGCCAACCCAACACGAACCCCCAGCAGAGCGGTGGAGGAGGCGGTGGCGGTCCGGAGGAGAAGAAGCTCAACCTCTATAACTGGACCGGCTACGTAGCCAAGAGCACCATCCCCAGCTTCGAGAAGAAGACGGGCATAAAGGTCACGCAGGACTACTACACCTCGAACGAAGAGCTACTGGCCAAGTTGCAGGCGGGGGGCACCGGCTACGACGTCATCGTGCCCAGCGACTACATGGTCGAGGTCATGATAAAGAGCGACATCCTCCTGCCGCTCGACAAGTCCAAAATCCCCAACTTCAAGAACATCGGAGAAAACTTCAAAGGTCTCCCCTACGACCCCGACAACGAGTACAGCGTCCCATACCAGTGGGGGACCACGGGTATCCTCTACAACAAGAAGGAGATCGGGGAGCTAGGGGAGAGCTGGGACCCCATGTGGGACCCGGAGTTCGAGGGCAAGATCGGGATGCTCAACGACGTCCGGGAGACGATGGGAGCGGCCCTCTACCGTCTCGGTTACTCCGTAAACACCACCGACCCCGACCAGCTGGACGAGGCTGAGGCTGCGCTCAAGGAGCAGAAACCCCTCGTGCGCGGTTACTTCGACTCGTACTCCGGAAACCGGCCGTTGGTCCTAAACGGCGATCTACTGCTCGGGCACAACTTCTCCGGAGATGCGTACGACGCCCTCTCCAGTAACCCCGATCTCGACTACGTCGTACCGAAACCGGGCGCCACCCGCTGGACGGACAACATGACGATACCGAAGGGCGCAGAGCACCCCGACAACGCCCACAAATTCATAAACCACATCCTCAACGCCAAGGTCGGCGCGGCACTCGACAGCTACCTCTACTTCAACACGCCAAATGAGGCCGCGCTCCCAATGCTGCCCGACGCGCTCACGAAGCTCCCTTACTACACGTTGGCACCCGAGGTGGAAGACCGGCTGCAGATCATCCAAGACCTGGGAGAGGTGACCCGCGACTACGAGCGCCGCTTTACTGAGGTAAAGAGCGCGTAGCATGGGAGAAGAAAAAGGACGCGGCTGGACCTTCGGACTGGTGGGCCTGCTCACCCCCGTCACTCTCTGGCTAGGGCTCTTCTTCCTGGTGCCGCTACTCTTTATCCTAGCGTACTCCTTCGGGACCAGCGGCGTCTACGGCGGGATAACGCTAGGCTTCAACCCGGGCAACTACCTCAAGGTCTTCGACCCGCTGTACCTGGAGATCATTGTCCGCACGTTCATCATAGCGCTCATCAACACCTTCCTATGCCTAGTCCTGGGCTACCCCCTAGCGTACTTCATCGCCCTCAAGGGAGGCAGCTGGAAGAACGCCCTGATACTCCTGGTCATGATTCCGTTCTGGACCAGCCTGCTCCTGAGGGCCTACGCCTGGGTCATCATCCTGAGCGGGAACGGGATCGCCAACCGAGTACTCCAGTTCCTCGGGATCACGGACGAGCCCATAACCCTCATCTTCACCCCGCAGGCGGTCTTGATGGGCATGGTCTACTCGTATTTGCCGTTCATGATCCTGCCGCTCTACGCGGCTCTCGAGAAGTTCGACGTGAGGCTGAAGGAGGCGGCTCAGGACCTCGGGGCGAGCCGATGGCATACCTTCTGGCGGGTCACCTTCCCCTTGAGCATGCCGGGGGTCATAGCGGGGAGCATCCTGGTCTTCATACCGTCGGCTGGGGAGTTCGTCATCCCTAACCTGCTCGGCGGTTCGCGTACGGTGATGACGGGGAACCTGATCCAGCAGCAGTTCCTCCAGGCCCGCGACTGGGCCTTCGGAAGCGCTCTCTCGGTGATGCTCGCGGGCTTGTTAGTCGCGGCGATAATATTCTACGTCCGTAAAGTGGGGGCCGAGAAGCTGGAGGGGGTGTAGAGTGGTGGAGGAGTCGAGGGGTGGTTTCGTCTACAAGGGCTTGGGCAAGGTTCCCGACCGGGCGCTTCTCCTGTTCGCAGCCCTCATGTATCTATTCCTCTACGCGCCCATACTGGTGCTGGTGTTCTTCTCGTTCAACTCGAGCCGGAGCACCCAGGTCTGGACCGGCTTCTCAACCGAGTGGTACGGAGAGCTTCTTAGGGATCAGACGATCCTCGACGCCTTCCGCACCTCGATAATAGTCGGGGTGACGGCCACCGCCATCGCAACCGTCATAGGCACGCTCACGGCGCTCGCCCTGACACGCTACCGCTTCCGGGGCAAGACCTTCGCCGACTCGACGATCTACGCCGCGACCGTGATGCCGGAGATAGTCGTCGGGGTAAGCTTGCTCGTGTTCTTTGTCGCTGCCAGCCTCCAGCTTGGTATCACCACCATAATCATCGCACACGTGGCGTTCACGATCTCGTTCGTCACCATCGTGGTGCGGGCACGGCTCTCCGGGATGGATCAGTCCATCGAGGAGGCGGCCCAGGACCTGGGCGCAACTCCTGTCCAGACGTTCTTACGCGTAACGCTCCCGCTTATCCTGCCAGGCGTCATGGCCGGAGCTCTCCTGGCGTTCACGCTCTCTTTCGACGACTTCGTAATAACGTTCTTCGTCGCGGGCGTAGGGTCGAGCACGTTGCCGCTGAAGATATACTCGATGATCCGGTTTGGCGTCTCGCCAACCATCAACGCGCTCTCGACGGTGGTGCTGATCTCGACGATGGTCCTGAT
>JARDZQ010000207.1 GCA_029240775.1 Rubrobacteraceae bacterium
CGGTAGACCAGTATCCCGACCTCCCTCCCCAGCACTATGGGCAGCGTCCGCCGTCCGCCACGCCTGTCCGACCTCATGTCGCGCAGGTTGTTGGCGAGCAGGATCGCAGCCACCGGCCCGCCGATGGGGAGCGCCGCCAGTGGGACGTAGAGGGGGAAGCTTCCGGGGTTCTGCACCGTGTAGGCTATGACGACGATGAGGACGCCCATGAAGAGAAAGACCGCGGCCTCGCTCGCCGGCGTGTAGGCGATGGGTCGTGGGCCGGCCGAGTAGAGGTAGCCGCCTAGAGCGCTGAGGCACCCGAGGGCGAGTATCTCCCAGCCGCCAACCACGACTAGGTAGATGCCCAGAAACAGGGCGATGGTGTAGCAGAACAGAGCCCCCAGCAGGACGGCGCGGGCGTGCATGCGCCCCTGGACGATGGAGCCGGCGATCCCGACCGCCGTAGCCGTATCCAGACCCCGCCGCTCGTCGTAGAACTCGTTGAACATGTTCGTGGCGGCCTGGATGAGGAGGCTCGCGAAGAGCATAGCGAGAAACGGTCCCCACGCGAACGCGCCGTCGGCGAGCGCCAGCGCCGTCCCGAAGAGCACCGGCACCGCTGACGCCGTCAGAGAGAAGGGCCGCGCCAGCCGGAACCACTCGCCGAGGATAGACCGCCAGGGATTAGACGAGTTCATCGGTCCAGCGCCTCGACCTTGGATCTCCAGTTTTGGACATGACCCCTTTCTAGCTGCACGACGCGGGTTATTCTGTAAGCGCTCTCGGGTGTTTTCAATAGAGGCTACAGGCATCAGGCTACGGACGTCGGCGATTACCTGTAACCTGATGCCTGAGACCTGAAACTTGTGACCGACTGGCTGACGGGCCGACAAACTGATATAACCGGCAATCGTGGAAGCAGGCGGCACTATGGGAATCGCGGGTACTTACCTCCGGCTGGTCCGGCCCAAGCAGTGGACCAAGAACGGGTTCGTGCTGGCCGGGGTGATCTTCGCGCACGAGGCTCTGGTGGTCTCCTCGGTGGCGAAGGCGCTCCTGGCCTTCGTCGCCTTCTGCGCGCTCTCGGGCGCGGTGTACGCCGCCAACGACGTGCTGGATGTCGAGGAGGACCGCAAGCACCCCCGCAAGAGGCGGCGCCCCGTGGCGAGCGGGGAGATCTCGCCTCCGTCCGCTCTCGTGTTCGCCGCGTTGCTGGGGGCCGCGGGTCTCGGGCTCGGGTTCGCAATAGACTTAGGCGTCGGGATCGCCGGCGTCTCCTACCTCGCTTTGCAGGCCGTCTACACTACGACGCTCAAGCACACGGCGATACTGGACGTCATGAGCATCTCGGCTGGGTTCGTGATCCGGGCCCTCGCCGGCGTAGCCGCCGTGGGAAGCCCGATCTCCCCGTGGCTTATCGTCTGCACCGCGCTCTTGACGCTCTTTCTCGGCTTCTCGAAGCGCCGCCACGAGCTGGCTTCTCTGGGTGAGGGGGCGACGGTCCACCGCAGGAACCTGGCCGACTACTCGGTGCCGCTGCTGGACGAGATGATGAACATCATGATCTCGGCGACCATCATCGCCTACGTCCTCTACACCTTCTTCGAGTACGAGAACTACTACATGATGGCAAGCATCCCGTTCGTGGTCTACGGGGTCTTCCGGTATATGCTGCTTGTCCACCGCGACGGAGGTGGCAACCCGGATACCCTGCTCCTCGCGGACCGCCCGCTGCAGGTCTCGCTCTTTCTCTGGCTCGTCGTGGTCGGGACGGTTATCTACCTCATCCCCCTGTGGAACGGCTGAAGCGCAACCTGGCCCTGGCCCTGGCTCTTGGCGTGGCCGTCTACCTCGGCCTCGCGGTCGTGAGCGGTTTCGGGAGCCTCGCCTCAGCCCTCGAGAACTTCAACCTCGCGCTCGTGCCACTCATCCTCGGCCTCGTGCTCCTCTCCTACGCGGGGCGCTTCGTCCGCTGGCTGTACTACCTGAAGATACTCAAGGTCTCTCTCCCGCTCTCCACGAACGCGGCTATCTTCGCGTCCGGGCTCTCAATGACCATCTCGCCGGGCAAGCTCGGCGAGGTGCTGAAGTGCGTCTTCGTTCGCCAGGCGTCGGGCGCCGCGGTAGCCCGCACCGCCCCCGCGGTCGTCGCGGAGCGCGCCACCGACGGCACGGGCATGGTCGCCTGGGGTTTCCTGGGCGCCTTCGCCCTCGGCCTCGCCACCGGCACGATGGTCGTTTTTTTGGCGGTGGCAGCGCTAGGCATCGCCGTGCTCCGCTCCAAGCGCCTCTCGCTGCTGGCAGAGCGCACGCTTCTGAAGCTGCCGCTCCTGAACCGCCTGGCTCCGCATCTTGGGGAATTTCACGCCTCCTCCAACGAGCTGCTCGGGACGCGCCCGCTTGTCGTCGGGACGGCCATCTCCTTCCTCGCGTGGGGGCTCGAGTGCCTGGCCGTCTACCTGTGCGCCGTGGGGCTCGACGCGAACCTGGCCTTTCTCCTCGTCGTCTTCATCTTCGCGACGAGCTCCCTGGCCGGGGTTCTGAGCATGTTGCCGGGTGGTATCGGGGCGGTCGAGGCCGGGCTCACCGGACAGTTCATCGCGATCGCCGGTCTCTCGACCGGGGTCGCGGTCGCCCTCACCCTCATCATCCGGCTCGCCACCCTCTGGTTCGCCACCCTCGTTGGCATCGTCGGGCTCTTCGCCGTCCGGGCGCTCCTCGGCAACGCCTCCATCACCCCCGAACCGTAGCGGCGAGGCCGCGGTCTGTGCTGCCGTCACCCCCTCACATAGGCTACTTCGCAGCGTCTGAGCTTCTCGCGGAGGCACGCCGGCGCTCCGGTGTTGTCGCTGAGGGTTGTGTGGATCGCATTTGATCGGGTATAATCGGTGTGTCGGGAACATACCTTTGAGCAGGAGGTAGAGACCGATGGACAGGGAAGCTTGACATAGGAGCTCTCTGTTAATGTTGACCACGGCATAACGTCGTGGCACGGGCTAGCGAGGTTATCTCCGGTGGGAATATCTTCGCTAGCTTCTTTCGTTCTGTGGGCTACACGAGGAAGCAGGTTCTGGCAAGCGCATCACGCGACAGGCATCCCGTCTCCACCGGTGACTACGACGCCTGGCTGGTCGACCTCGACGGGGTTCTCACCGACACGGCTAGCGTGCACGCTGCCGCTTGGAAGAGAACTTTCGACGGTTACCTCGAGGAGTTGGCGGCACGCCAGGGGAGCCCCTTCGAGCCTTTCGAGATAGACCCGGACTATTACCGCTACGTGGACGGCAAGCCGCGCTACGACGGCGTGGACAGCTTCTTGCGTTCCCGGGGCATCGTCCTGGAGTGGGGGATCCCGGAGAGGGAGACTGTGTGCGGGATCGGGAACCGCAACAACGCGGTGTTCAACGAGGTGCTGAGGACCAGGGGTGTACAGGTTTTCGAGTCTTCGGTGGCCCTGGTCCGGGACATCAGAGACAGGGGCGAGCGCATCGCCGTCGTTACGTCGAGCAAGCACTGCGAGGCGGTGCTGGAAGCAGCCGGCCTGTGGGATCTCTTCGATGCTAGAGTGGATGGGAATGTCGCAGAGAGGAAGAAGCTTGCCGGCAAGCCTGCCCCCGACACCTTTGAGGAGGCCGCCCGGAGTCTCGGGGCGGCCCCGGAGCGGCCCGTCGTAGTAGAGGACGCCGTCTCGGGTGTCCAGGCGGGCCGGGCGGGCGGCTTCGGCCTTGTCGTCGGGGTGGCGCGTGGTGAGCACCGGGAGGCTCTCCCGGAGCTCGAGGTGAGGTAGGGGAGATGGCCAGGGGGGAGAAGTTGGGGGAGTCGAGGTGGGAGATCCTGTCGGGGTGGACGCTTGCCTACGACCAGTTCGAGCCTGACGAGGAGGGGCTGCGCGAGGCTCTGACCTCCACCGGCAACGGTTACTTCTGCGCGCGGGGCGCCGCGGACTGGGCCGACGCCGACGGCGTCCACTACCCCGGCACCTACGTGCACGGCGGCTACAACCGGGAGACCACCATTCTGGCCGGCAGGCCGATCGTGAACGAGGATCTGGTCAATCTGCCCAACTGGCTCGTGCTCAAGCTCATGATCGAGGGCGAGGAGCCTATCGGTCTGGACAACGTCGAGGTCCTGTCCTACAGGCATGAGCTCGACGTGCGGACCGCGACGGTCTCGCGGCACCTGCGGTTCCGAGATCGGGCCGGCCGCGAGACCACACTTCGTTCCCGCCGCTTCGTGAGCATGGCCAACATGCACCAGGCAGCCATCGAGTGGACCATCGTCCCCGAGAACTGGTCGGGCAGGGTAGAGGTGCTGACGGCGCTGGACGGCCAGGTGAAGAACCGGGGTGTTGCCCGCTACGGGAAGCTCGAAGACCGCCACCTCACCGCCGGGACGACCAGGCTGCTGGAACCGGACATCATCGCGCTCGTGGCCCAGACACGGCAGTCGCGCATCTACGTCGCCCAGGCGGCCCGCACGCGGGTCTACGGGGAGAGCGGGGAGATCCAGACCCGCCGCGACCTCTACCGGATGGAGGACTACACACACGAGGTGCTCTCCTTCGAGGTCGAGGAGGGCTCTCCGGTGCGCGCCGAGAAGATGGTCGCCTTCTACACCTCGCGCGACCATGCCATAAACGAAGCGCTCGGGAACGCGATGAAAGCGGTCGGCCGCTACGAGCAGTTCACCAAGGCGTTCGACCGCCACGCGCGGGCCTGGGACGAGCTGTGGTCGGTCTGCGACATAAAGGTTCCGAAAGACGGCCGGGTCCAGCTTC
This sequence comes from Rubrobacteraceae bacterium, assembly GCA_029240775.1. Classification (GTDB taxonomy): domain Bacteria; phylum Actinomycetota; class Rubrobacteria; order Rubrobacterales; family Rubrobacteraceae; genus JALYGY01. The sequence continues at coordinate 4,760 of JARDZQ010000207.1, forward strand.
TGGTCCGGCTGCACATCTC
>JARDZQ010000208.1 GCA_029240775.1 Rubrobacteraceae bacterium
ACATATCCGTGGTGGCTACGACGGCTAAGGCAACTCCTCCACGCTTCCCCGAGGCCTTGGGCATCGCATGCGCATGGCATCTACATCTAGTAGTCGAGTGCGTACCTCTCCTCGAAGGTCTAACATGATAGAGACGGAGGGTGAACAAAGGGCTGGCGCTCGGGAGCATGCGGGAGGGCGCGGAGAGCCTTGGTGCAAGAGGTAATCCGGGAGAACGAACGGCTCGCTTGGTTGGTGTTGCGGGCGGTGAACCGAGCTCAAGCGAAGGGCAGCACGGTTCGGCTCGTAGCGCCGCGCGACCCAGAGATAATCGATGAGCTCGGCCGAGCTCTCGGCTTGGGCCCCACTGATGAAGAGCTAATCTCTGCGGAAGACTATCTCCTGGAGCACGGCTACATCGCACCCACGAGCCTTGGCATCACGAGAGCGGTTTATACCGTCACGCTTGCGGGGCTGGATTGGCTCGAGAGGGACGAAACGGCACCTCGGAGCGCGTCGCACGGGACCTCGGAGGAAGCACGCAGGAGCGGGGCTAAGCATGGGGTTCCTGAGCCTTTAGGGGAGATACCGCAGCATGCCGAAGACGTCGGGAGCATCGTTGTCCTTCGAGGAGAGCGGGACCGACTTCTGCAGGAGCTCGAGGAGCAACGCCTGCGAATCGAGCGTTTGGAAGCGGAGCTGGGGCGGCGACGCTCGCCTTGGTACGAGCGGTGGTTCGGTTGACGCTAAAGGCGATATAGCATCGACGGCCGCGGAGATGATCGGAGTGGAGCCGAAGGGATTCGAACCCCTGACCTCCGACGTGCAAAGGCGGCTAGAGGATTTCACCGTTGTTCGCTCTGGTTCCAAAAACCGCTCACCTAAGCCGAATTCCCAGATAGCCAGTTCGTGGTTGTTCGTTGGCATTCATCCCGGTTACTGTCAGGTAACTGGCAACGCACCAGCTAAGCGAAGCAATACTCTGTTTCTATGGCGTTCATTGACGGTGCGAGAACTCCGACAAATAGACAGACACTGAACGCGGGTCTGGGTAGGCCACTACGCCCCTTGGCCGATCTCCTTGGTCTCAATATTCACGCATCTTTCGTCTAAGTAGGATAGGGGGACGCCCAGTGTGCGATCGAGAGACCCGTGCTGATGGCCGCTACGGTTTCCTCCGGAGCCTCGAAGGGGACGAAGTGTCCCGCGCCGGGCACGAACCGGAAATTCAGGTTTGGGAAGGTCTGCTCGATCCCTTCTGCCCATGACGCGGGCTTGACGGGATCCAGCTCTCCCCACCTCACGACGGTAGGGATGCTTATCGGCCCCTCGAGGGCGCGGGCCGACGGGTCCGACTCTTCTTCGTACGTAGCCCGGTACCAGCCGAAGCTAGCCCTGATGGCGTCGGGCCGCGCGAAAGTGTCCACGATCGCCTCGAACTCCTTCGGGCGAACGCTCTCCTTGTTTCCCACCCAGTGGTCGTAGAAGTGGCGCAGGTACAGCTCGGTCGTGTCCCGGTTGTAGCCGACGAGCTCGTGGGACCACGGCAGGGCGTGGAAGTGATGGTACCAGGACTCGCGCTGGGCGGCGGGCTGCTTGGGCTTGTCTGCGATGGCCGCGTGGGGCGTGTTGAACAGGGCGAGCGCGCGGACGCGCTCCGGCACCTGCCGGGCCAAAACCTGCGCGATGACTGCCCCGGTGTCGTGGCCGGCGACCACGAAGCTCTCGATGCCCAAATGGTCGAGCAGGGAGAGCACGTCGGCGGCCAGGTGGTCCGGGGCGTAAAGCGTTTTCGGGTCCCCCTCGGGCTTGTCCGAGTCGCCGAACCCGCGGAAGTCCGGTGCTATCACGTCGGCTTCTTCGGCGAGGGGAATGACGACGTGGCGCCAGTCATACCAGAAACCCGGCCAGCCGTGCAGCAGGACAACCGGTTCGCCGCGCCCGCGCCTCACGTAGTGCAGACGCACCCCCCCGGCCCCCGGTCCGTGGGCGTGTCCCCACTCTTGGTCCTCGGGACGTCGATCCAGCGAAAAACGCGACCTCACGACACGACCTCCTGCTTCGCGCGTGTCTCGTCAAGCGTAGATCGCCTCATGCGGCACCTCAAGTCTTCTGTTCGCTTCTCTGACTTTGTTCGCATCTCTGGCAACATGAGGTCACCGACGTCGCGGACGGGAACCGGTAGGTCCTAGGGCCTCACGTGTACGGGCCAGATGCCGAAGCCGATAATCCGGGCCGGCAGGTTACGCACGATCCGCAAGCCGAGTAGCGCCCTCACCGGCAGAGGCGGCGAAGGGATACCGCCCCCGCCGACGGCCGGCGCCACGATCCTCCGGTGGGCCAGGGACTGTAGCCCCTGAAGGATGCGGATCGGCAACTCGCGCCGCAGCTGCACCGCCCTCAGGTGCCGAAGCTCCGCCCTGCCCGCTCGCAGCGGCTCGGCCAACGCGTTCGCCGCGGCGACTGCGTCCTGGATCGCGAGGTTTATACCGACCCCGCCCACGGGCGACATCGCGTGCGCGGCGTCGCCGAGGCACAACAGGCCCGGCCTGTACCAGCGCCTGAGGCGGTTCACCTGGACCGACAAGAGCTTCACCTGGTCCCAATCCTGTATCTCGTCCGTGCGATCGGCGTCCTCCGGCACCGCCTCGCCGACGGACCGCCTGAACGATTCCAGGCCCGCCGCGCGCACCCCTTGGTCGGCGCCTTTGGGGAGCACGTAGCCGACCTGCCAGTAGTCGCCGCGGTTTATGAGGACGACGAACCGGCTCCCGCCGATGTATCCGGTGGGTTCCTCCGGATCACCCTTTCGGCGCGAGAGCCGAAACCAGAGCACGTCTATGGGCGGGGCGGTACCGACCACCCTTAGTCCGGCCTGCTGGCGCACCAAGGAGTCCCGTCCGTCGGCGGCGACGGTCAGGGCAGCCCGCGCCTCGCGGGTGCCGTCGGGTGTCTCGTAGCGCACACCCCGGATTGCGCCGCCCCCCTCGACCAACTCGCGCACCTCGGCGTTCATCTCCAGACGGAAGCTGGAGTACCGCTCCGCCTCTTGGGTAACGAGTTGCTGTGCTTGACCTGATTGGTTCCTATCCCGCTGGTGCTTACCCATCGGAAGTAGTCCTAAACGGCGTCCCCCTCCACAAGCCCGCTTTGATCCCGGGTTTATTCACCCAAGTGCCTAGAAGGTGTATTCTCCGAGGTTCATATCGGGCCTTCTCGGGTGGCATCATGGCGGTGCGTAAGGGTCAGAGCCCGCGTGGGGAAGCGTTGTACGGAAAGGAGCACCGGATATGTACGCGGCTATACGCTACTATCAAGGCGGAGTCCCCTCGATCTACGAGGTGCCCCTGCGGGTGGAGGAAGGCTAAGACCCTCGAAGCCTTCTCTGCCAAGCTGAAGACGAGGAGGATCTCAGCTCGCTGAATAATGAGCTGGTATGGGTGGTTAGGGAGACGATGCAGCCGGAGCACGTTGGCTTGTATTTACGCCCGCCGCAAGACCGTACGATGCAGTCAAAACTCGGCGAAAGTGAGGTGGAAGATGTTTGAAGTGGTCGTAATCGGCGGTGGACCGGCCGGGGTGACGGCGGCATTGCGCGCACGCGAACTAGGTGCAGAGGAAGTAGTGTTGGTCGAGCGTGGGAACCTGGGCGGAGTGTGCACCAACGACGGCTGCGTCCCGACCCGCGTGCTCGCCAGGGCGGCGCGGCTAGTGCGCGACGCGGAGCAGTTCGCCCAATACGGGCTCGAGGGTGAGCCGCCCACGGTGAATTTCGTCCGGCTGCTGAACCGTACGAAGCACGTCGTGGACACGGTCCACCAAAAGAAGCAACTGCGGGGTCATCTAGAAGCCGCGGGCGTACGCGTGTTCGACCGGGCCGGCGACGCTCGCTTTCTCGACGGGCATACCCTCGCGCTCGGCGACGGAAGAAGCGTGCAAGGCGAGAAGTTCATCCTCTGCGTGGGTGGCCACGCGCGCAGGATCCCCTTCCCGGGAAGCGAGCACGCCCTTACCCACAGCGACGTCTGGACGATGGAGGGGCTGCCCCAGTCGGTCGTCGTGGTAGGCGGCGCCGCGACGGGGTGCCAACTGGCCTCGGTGTTCGCGGCATACGGCTCGCGGGTGTGGTTGCTGGATGTCGCGCCGCGCATCCTGGCAGCCGAGGATGAGGCGGTGTCGGACGGGGTGGCCGAGGCGTTCGGGCGCCGGGGGATCGAGATCGACACCGGTATCGGGGGGGTCGAGCGGATAGAGAAAGAAAACGGGCACCTCCGGCTCTTCTACGCCAAGAACGATGAGGCGGCCACACTCGCCGCGGAAACCATCGTGCTCGCGGTTGGCTGGCCCGGGAACGTGGAGGAGTTGAACCTAGAGGCCGCGGGCGTGGAGACTAGACGTGGCGGCTACGTGCTCGTGGACGACGCCATGAGGACTATCGCCACGCACATCTTCGCAGCAGGAGACATAACAGGGCGCATGATGCTGGTGCAGAGCGCCACCCAAGAAGGGAACCTCGCCGCCGAACAAACCGTACTGGGCGGGGAACATAGTTACCGGCACACTATCGTGGCGCATGGCGGCTTCACCGACCCCGAGTACGCCAGCGTGGGCCTCACCGAAAGCCGAGCTCGCAGCGAGGGGCACGACTGCGCCGTCGCAGTGCTGCCTTACGCAGAGCTGGATCGCGGCGTCGTCGACGGGCACACGGAGGGTTTTTGCAAGCTGGTCGTGGACAGCCAGTCGCGCCACATCCTAGGGGCGCATATCGTGGGCGAGCAGGCC
>JARDZQ010000209.1 GCA_029240775.1 Rubrobacteraceae bacterium
CGCACCTTCGACGGCCGGCTGCAACTGCTGGAGTACGTGCCCAGGGTGCTGGCCGGGCCACCGGGCGCCACCACGTCCGACTGACTGGAGCCGAGATGAGCGCAGGCATGCACCTGCCCGAGGTGGTGTCGCCCGAGGAATGGCTCGCCGCCCGCAGGGAGCTGCTGGCGAAGGAGAAGGAGCTCACCCGCACGCGCGACCGGGTCAACGCCGACCGGCGTCGGCTGCCGATGGTCCGCATAGACAAGCCGTACGCGTTCGAGGGCCCGGACGGGACGGTGGGCCTGCTCGACCTGTTCGAAGGCCGCCAGCAGCTGGTGATGCACCACTTCATGTGGATCAACGACACCGACGCCGACGGCACCGAGCAGCCCCGCGACGCCGGCTGCCCGAGCTGCTCCTCTGCCGCCGACGGCATCGGCAACCCGAGGCAGCTGCACGTTCGCAACACCACTCTCGTGGCCGTGTCGCGGGCGCCGTACGAGAAGATCGCCGCGTTCCGCGAGCGGATGGGCTGGACGTTCCCCTGGTACTCCTCCTTCGGCAGCGACTTCAACTACGACTTCCACGCCACCCTCGACGACCGGGTCGCGCCGGTGCTGCTCCACTTCCGCACCGAAGCCGAGCTCGCCGAGGCCGGAACACCGTGGACGGGCGGACCGTGGACGGAGAGCATGCGCGGCGCAGAATTGCCGGGCATCAGCGCGTTCCTGCGGGTCGGTGAGGAGGTCTTCCACACCTACTCCACGTACGGCCGCGGCATCGAGGAGTTCCACAACGGCTACCGCTACCTCGACCTCACCGCCCTCGGCCGGCAGGAGGCGTGGGAGGAGCCGAAGGGACGCGCGGTCCCACTCAGCCTGCAGGTCGGCGGTCCCGCGATGCGCCTGCCCGACGAATACGACCCCTGATCCTGTAACCACCGGTCTGCAACTGCGACCGGCAACCCGTCGACCGATTCCCCTTCGAGCGTTTGCGACGGTTCGCCGAACTAGCCGCCGGGACAACAGAGGCTCGACCATGGCGGCAACACAAGCAGCCCTCGGCCCGGGCAGAGCCGCCTGCGCATTGGCCATGCTCTTCCTGGGATCGTTCGTGCTGGGCAGTGGCGAACTGCTCGTAGGTCGGCGTGCTGAATGTGGTCGGCGCCGACCTCCGGGTCTCCATCCCCGCGGCCGGCGCGCTGGTGACCGCCTACGCGCCGGGCCTCGGCATCGGCGAGCCGATCGACCGGGCCGACGGCTGGAACCTGGTCGCCGGTGTCTCGCTTCACCGGCTACGCTCGGTCCCGCCATACGTCCCAGACATTACGGCGAAGTTTCTAATGCGAACATAGCCGAGGTGTTCGTCGAATACCGATCCTAAGTAGAATAAGCACCGGGACCCCTATTCACGGGTGCCTAGTAGGCGCGTTCTACGACTTCGACTTGAGGTGGTCGCCGGAAATCAGCGGCGGCCGGTAGAGGACGTCTGCGCCGCGAAGAAGTCGCGGGTGTGGGTCGCCGAGGTGGATGGTACCGCCGTCGGCTTCGTGGCGATCGAGGTCTGTAATCCCGAGCGCAGCGTGGGTCAGATCTCCATGCTGGCCGTCGACCCCGACAACCAGGGCAGCGGCATCGGAACCGCCCTGAGCAAGTTCGCGCGCGACAGGCTCAGGGACGCCGGGATGAAGGTAGCAATGGTCGAGAAGGGAGGAGAGCCAGGACACGCCGCGGCGCGCCGCACGTACGAAAGGGCAGGCTACGTCCTCCTTCCGATCGCTAGATACTTCAAATATCTGTAGCAGATGGTCGACCTTTAGGTCTTCAGAATGCCCGTGGTTGGCTTCCAAGGGACAGAGCATCCCGCCATTTCCGGTTTTACACGTCTCTCTTGCTCGTAACGTGCTTGACAAGCTCGGATATTCATGTTAATGTGTACTAATATGAAAGATGAGAGATCGGAAACCCCGCAGAAACGCCCGTACCGCATGCGTGCCCGTGCCGAGGCCGCCGCCGAGACGGGCCGGCGGATCCTGGAGGCGGTGATCGAGCTTCATAGGGAGCGTTTCTGGGACCAGGTATCGCTCGAAGATATTGCCGAGCGGGCTGGGGTTACGGTGCAGACCGTGATCCGTCGCTTCGGCAACAAGGAGCGGCTCATCGAAGCTGCGGCTGAAGAGGGCACAAGGCAAGTTGTTCGTCAGCGAGATCAAGCTCCTGTTGGCGATGTTGAGGGTGCGGTCGAGAACCTCGTGGACCACTATGAGGAGTGGGCCGACAGCGCGTTGCGGCTGCTTGCCCAGGAGGAGCGGGTTGCGGCGTTCCGCTCGATTACCGACGCTGCTCGCGCTTTCCACTACGAATGGGTGGAGCGCACGTTCGCCCCTCTGCTCGCCAAGCGAACCGGTACGGCGCGCCGACGACTTTTGGCCGAACTGATCGCCATCTGCGACGTTTACTTCTGGAAACTGTTGCGCCGTGACCTGGGTTTGAGCCGCGAGCAGACCGAGATTGCGATAAGGGAGACGATCCTCGCATTGGAAGGAGAAAGCTGATGGCACGCTACCTGGTGTACACCTCCCCTGCCCGCGGGCACCTCTACCCCGTAGTGCCGACGCTTGAGGAGTTACGGCGGCGTGGGCATGAAGTTGTGGTGAGGACGCTCGCCTCGGAGGTCGGACTGCTTCGTGGGTTGGGCTTCGAGGTGGAGTCCATCGACCCGGCTATAGAGCGTAAGGAGCACGCAGACTGGCAAGCCCGTACACCCATCGGTGCGCTGCAGGACAACTTGAACGTGTTCTTTGAGCGCGCGCGTCACGACGGCCCTGATCTGCGCAGGGCGGTCGAGGAGGAGCGCCCGGATGTGTTGCTCGTCGACATCAACACCTGGGGTGCGGGGGCGGCGGCGGAGAGTAGCGGGATGCCGTGGGCGACGTGGTGCGCCTACTTCCTACCTACTCCCTCGCGCGACGCGCCGCCGTTTGGTCTGGGGCTTCCGCCCGCGCGCGGGCCGCTCGGTCGCCTCCGAGACCGCCTGCTTAGCCCCGTGCTGTTCGGAATCTACAACCGCCAGGCCCCGGAACTCGATGCTGTGCGTACAGAGCTAGGCGCACCGCCGGTAGGGAGGATAGAGCGTGCCATGATCAGGGCGCCGCTTATGCTCTACATGACATCCGAGCCGTTCGAGTATCCGCGCTCGGACTGGCCGCCGAGCGTGCGCATGGTCGGCCCCGGCATCTGGGATCCACCGGCGAAGGCGCCCGAGTGGCTTGAGAAAATTAGCCGTCCGCTAGTACTCGTCACCTGCTCAACCGAGTTCCAGAACGACGGAAAGCTTGTGGGGGCGGCTCTCGAGGCACTAGCCGGAGAGGACGTAGAGGTCGTGGTGACGACCGCTGGCGTAGATCCTTCACCCTTCACACCACCTCCCAACGCCCGCATCGAGCGCTTCGTGCCCCACGGTCCGATCTTAGAGCAGGCTGCTTGCGTCGTCTGTCACGGGGGCATGGGCATCACTCAGAAGGCGCTTGCGGCTGGCGTGCCGGTGTGCGTCGTGCCGTTCGGACGTGACCAGTTTGATGTAGCCCGGCACGTCCAGGTCGCAGACGCTGGAACCCGGCTGCCCGCAAGTCGCCTGCGACCCGATCGCCTGCGCAAAGCGGTGCGAGAGGCGATGGAGAAGAAGGCCGGAGCAGAGCGCATAGCCGCCACCTTTGCTGCGTACGGCGGACCGCGCATGGCGGCCGAGGCGCTGGAGGAACTGCTACGAAACCGTGTTTCCGGCCCCACTGGGCGGATCTAGAAGCCGACGGGAAAGGAGGAAAAGCGATCTGCACTAACCCTTCCTGAGCTAGCCAGACACTAAGGAGATCTCGTAAAGATACAAGACTCGGACGCAAGCCGGTCACCACGTCCGGCGAAAGGAGGACATTCATAATGAAAAGTTGGATGAAAGTGTTGGCCGTTACCGTACTCGTTGCGGCTCCGGCCATGATATTGGGTCCCGTCATCTGGCCCCCCGCCGATTTCGGCCCCGAGCCCACCGGCTCCCAACTGCCCTTCTTCCTTCTCCTCGCGTTGATGGAGTCCATCCTTCTCGGGTTGGGGATCTCGTTCCTGGCCTTCGGGCTGCCCGTGGTGCGCAGAATTTCTGCCGACTCGAAGTTCAGAGCGTGGGCGATGTACCTTAGCATCGGCTGGCTTATGGTTTCCTGGTGGCCGCATGACAACCTACATATGCACACCGGAATTGACTTGCAGAAGCTGCTCTACATCGAGTACGGTTTCCACGTCACCTTGATGCTGTGCGCCATCGTCTTGGCCTACTGCTTCCTGTCTCTGGTGAATCGAGGAAGCCTGAGAGCGGGTACGTCCGAACCACTCACGTATGCAAGGAGGTAACGCTGTGGCTCGGATAAAGACTGCGGAGCCTAAGGAGGCTCGCGAGAAGATCGACATGTCAGTCCAGACAGACAACCAGGTCAAACTGAGTGATGGACGTTCCGTAGGATATGCCGAATACGGCGACCCGATGGGCAAGCCAGTCTTGCACTTTCACGGCTTTCCCAGTTCACGGTTTGAATTACATCGTCCGGCAATGGACGAAATTGCCACTCGACTCCATGCCCGCGTGATTGTAGTTGAGCGTCCTGGCATTGGCCTTTCGGATTATGAGCCTTACACCATCGCCAGTTGGCCCAACATCGTGATGGAGTTTGCCGATGCCTTGCACCTCAACCGCTTTGCCGTGATGGGGATATCCT
>JARDZQ010000210.1 GCA_029240775.1 Rubrobacteraceae bacterium
GTCGCGACCAGCTTCTCTACCAGGGCGTCGTGCTCGGCGAGCGAGGAGAAGTAGCCTGGCGGCCCGGCGGTCGGGAGGGAGCCCCAGATCTGGGTGCGGTAGCTGGCGTAGCCGGTGTCCTCGCCGAGCCAGAAGGGGGAGTTGGCCGAGAGCGCGAGCAGCGGCGCGAGCCAGATGCGTGCGTGGTTCATGACCTGTAGTGCGGCCTCGCGGTCGCGCAGGCCCACGTGGACGTGGAAGCCGAAGACGACCTGCTCCTCGGCCATCCGGCGCTCGCGCTCGAGGATCTTCTTGTAGCGGTCCCCGGCGGTTATGGGCTGCTCGCGCCAGTGCGAGAACGGGTGGGTGCTCGCGGCGGCGACGCGGACGCCCTCCTCTTCTGCAGCCCGGGTCACCCCCTGCCGCAGCCGCAACAGCTCCGCGCGCACCTCTGGGAGCGTGCGGCAGACGGGGGTCAGGACCTCGAGCTGCGACGCGCGGAGCTCGGGCACGACCCGATCCTCTCCCAGAGCTTGCCGCGCGCGGCGCAGCACGTCCCCTGCCCGCGGGCAGAGGGCACGCGTCTCGGGGTCTATGATCTGGTATTCCTCCTCGACCCCGAGGGTGTAATCGCTCGTCTCCGCCAACACCCGAACCCCCTCAATCGCGATACCGAAAGGTATCACGCCCGCCGCGTCGCCGCGCGCAAAAACCGAACGCTCAAACGGGCGCACCGGGCGGTACCATTAGTTACCATTGTGGGACAGGGAAGCAACGGAGGAGCGTGCGCTGTGTTGGTCAAGGACGAGCTTCTCGATAAGGTCGTAGAACGCGTCCGGGAGCAGATGCCCGAAGAGTGGGCGCCGCAGGTCGAGGAGTTCGTGCGCCAGTACTACGCCTGGATTCCTGATGAGGACCTGGCGGATAGATCCCCGATCGACGTCTACGGGGCTGCGGTGGCCCACTGGACCTTCGCCCACGAGCGTGCGCCGGGCACGTCCAAGGTCCGGATGTACAACCCGCACTTCGAGGAGCACGGCTGGCAATCCACCCACACAGTGCTCGAGATAGTCACCGACGACATGCCTTTCCTCGTCGACTCCACGCGGATGGGGGTCAACCGCCAGGGCTACGCCATCCACCTGATGCTCCACCCGATAATGAAGGTCAGGCGCGACGGGGAGGGCAAGCTAGCCCAGGTTCTCGACCCGGACGCCGAGGACGGCATCTCCGAGTCGGTCATCCACGTTGAGGTGGACCGACAGACGGAGACAGGCGCGCTCGAAGAGCTCCACGAGTGCATAGAGAGCGTCCTCGGGCAGGTGCGCGCGGCCGTCGAGGACTGGCCGGAGATGCGCGGTACGGTCGAGGGCATCGTCACCGAGCTCGAAGAGGGTCTCCCGGTGCCCATCGACGAGGAGGCCCTCGAAGAGTCGAAGGCCTTCCTGGAGTGGATCGCCAACGACAACTTCACCTTCCTGGGCTACCGCGAGTACAACCTGCTGACCGAGGACGGGGAGGACCTCCTGAGGAGCGTGCCGGGCACGGGCCTCGGCATCCTGCGGGAGACGAGCCGGGAACCCATCTCGCAGAGCTTCGCCAAGCTGCCGCCCGAGGTGCGGAGGCTGGCACACGCAACCTACCTCCTGAACCTCACCAAGGCCAACTCGCGCTCCACGATCCACAGGCCGTCCTACATGGACTACGTCGGCATCAAGAAGTTCGACTCCTCGGGCGAGGTCACGGGCGAGCGGCGCTTTTTAGGTCTCTACACCTTCTCCGCCTACAGCATGAGCGTGCTGGAGATACCGCTGGTAAGGCGCAAGGTCAGGTACGTCCTGGAGCGCGCGGGCTTCCCGCCCGAGAGCCACAACGAGAAGGATCTCATCGAGATCCTCGAGACCTACCCGCGCGACGAGCTGTTCCAGATCTCCCACGAAGAGCTCTTCGAGATCTCGATGGGCATCCTCCACCTCCAGGAACGCCAGCGTACGAGGCTTTTTATCCGGCGCGACACCTTCGGACGGTTCTTCTCGTGCCTGGTCTTCGTGCCGCGCGACCGCTACAACACGAACATCCGGAAGAGGATGGGGATCATCCTGCAGCGGGCGTTCAACGGGGTGAGTGCCGAGTTCAACGTCAGGTTATCCGAGTCCGTGCTCGCGCGGCTCCACTTCATAATCTACACCGAACCCGGCGAGGTCCCGGACTACGACGCGCAGGCTATCGAGCAGCGTCTCGTCGAGGCGACGCGCTCGTGGACGGACAACCTCTACGATGCCATGATCGAGCACTTCGGCGAGGAGCGAGGAACGGAGCTCTTCCGCAGGTACCGCGAGGCCTTCCCTCCCGGCTACCGCGACGGCTTCCTCCCCCGCACCGCCGTCTCGGATATCGCGAGGATCGAGGAGCTCGCCTCCGAGGACGACATAGAGATGAGCCTCTACCACCCGCTCGAGGAGCCCGAGAACTTCCTCGGCTTCAAGCTGTTTAGGCTGGGGGAGCAGATCTCGCTCTCCGACACCCTCCCTTTGTTGGAGAACATGGGCGTGGAGGTGGTGGACGAGCGCCCGCACAGGATAGAGCCGGCCGGCTCGCCGGCGGTCTGGATCTACGACTTCGGCCTCCTGCACGAGGCACAGGGCGAGCTCCAGACGGGCGAGGTGCGCGAGGTCTTCCAGGACGCCTTCGCCCGCGCCTGGCGCAAGGAGGTCGAGAACGACGGCTTTAACCGTCTGGTCCTGCGCGCCAGGCTCAACTACCGCCAGGTCACGGTGCTGAGGGCGTACTGCAAGTACCTGCGCCAGGCTGGCACCACGTTCTCGCAGGACTATATGGAGGACGCTCTCTTCGCGAACCCGCACATCACCACGCTCCTCGTCAGGCTCTTCGAGGCCCGCTTCGACCCGAACCGGCAGCAGACTGCCGAAGCGGAGACGGAGCGGCTGAAGGGGGAGATCGCGGAGTCCCTCGAGACTGTCGAGAGCCTGGACGAGGACCGCATCCTGAGGCACTTCCTGAACGTCACCCTCTGTACGGTGCGCACCAACTACTACCAGCACACGCCGGAGGGAGACCCCAAGCCCTACCTCTCGTTCAAGTTCGACCCGAGCGACATCATCGTGCTGCCGCTGCCCCGCCCGAAGTTCGAGATCTTCGTCTACTCCCCGCGCGCCGAGGGTGTGCACCTGCGCGGCGGCAAGGTCGCGCGCGGCGGCATCCGGTGGTCCGACAGGCGTGAGGATTTCAGGACGGAGATCCTGGGCCTCATGAAGGCCCAGACGGTGAAGAACGCCGTGATCGTGCCTGTGGGCGCGAAGGGCGGCTTCGTCGTGAAACGCCCGCCGGCCGAAGGTGGCCGGGAGGCGCTGATGCAAGAGGTCGTCGCCTGCTACAGAACCCTCATCCGCGGCATGCTCGACGTGACGGATAACAGGGTGGGCGACCGCGTCGTGCCGCCCGAGGACGTGGTGCGCTACGACGAGGACGACCCCTACCTAGTCGTGGCTGCGGACAAGGGCACGGCGACTTTCTCGGATATCGCGAACGGCATCGCGGGCGACTACGGGTTCTGGCTCGGCGACGCCTTCGCCTCGGGGGGCTCCGCGGGCTACGACCACAAGGAGATGGGCATCACGGCCAAGGGCACGTGGGAGTCGGTGAAGCGCCACTTCCGCGAGCTCGGAGTGGATATCCAGAACGAGGACTTCACCGTCGCCGGCATCGGGGACATGTCAGGGGACGTGTTCGGCAACGGAATGCTTCTCTCCAGACACATCAAGCTAGTCGGGGCCTTCAACCACCTCCACATCATCCTCGACCCCGACCCCGACCCGGAGACGAGCTTCAAAGAGCGCGAGCGGCTCTTCGGGCTGCCGCGCTCCTCGTGGTCGGACTACGACGAGAGCCTCATCTCCGAGGGCGGCGGCGTGTACGCGCGCACGGCCAAGTCCATCCCTCTCTCCCCACAGGTGCAGCAACTGCTCGGCGTCGAGGAGGAGACGCTCACGCCGAACGAGGTGATCCGGGCCCTCCTCAAGACCAAGGTGGACCTGCTCTTCAACGGCGGCATCGGGACGTACGTCAAGGCCACGCAAGAGACCAACGCGGAGGTCGGAGACAGGGCCAACGACGCCGTGCGGGTAGACGGCGCGGAGCTCGGGTGCCGCGTGGTCGGCGAGGGCGGGAACCTCGGCTTCACCCAGCGCGGGCGCGTCGAGTACGCGCTGGGCGGCGGCCGCATCTACATGGACGCCATAGACAACTCCGCCGGCGTGGACTGCTCCGATCACGAGGTGAACATCAAGATCCTGCTCGACTCCGTGGTCGAGAGCGGCGACATGACAGAGAAGCAGCGCAATGAGCTGCTCGTCGAGATGACGGAGGAGGTCGGCCAACTCGTCCTGCAGGACAACTACGAGCAGACGCTGGCCATAAGCAACGCCCTTGCCCTCGCATACCCCATGATCGACGTTCACGTCCGCTACATAGCCGCGCTCGAGCACGCAGGCAGCCTCGACCGCGAGCTCGAGTTCCTCCCGAGCGACGAGACTTTAGCCGAGCGGAGGTCCGAGGGTATCGGCCTCACCGCCCCCGAGTTCGCCATCCTGCTCTCGTACACCAAGATCACGCTCTACAAACAACTGCTGGCCTCGGATCTCCCCGAGGACCCGTACCTCTCGGTCGAGCTGGAGCGCTACTTCCCCACTCCTCTGCGCGAGCGCTTCCGCGAGAGGATG
>JARDZQ010000211.1 GCA_029240775.1 Rubrobacteraceae bacterium
GATGCAGACCCCGCACCGTACTCCGTAATGAGGGGCACCACACAGTCTGACTACGGTGCGTCTCCGAGGATAGGCCGAGGCGCAGCGGACGGTGAGCGGCCGGAAGCCAACGGTGACCATTTTGTGCCGATTCTCGAACTCGACCTCCGTACCGCCGCACGAGAAGGCTTGGTTCGAGGGCCTTATGGGTGAGGCGAATCGGCGCGTGGCGCTCAGGCCCACCGTCAAGGCGAAGGTCGACGAGGTGATAGACGCGAACACGCTAACCAACTCCAACGTTCAGCTATACAAGTCGGGAGGGACCCGGTGGCTTCAGTTCGATCTCCACGCCCGCCTCCCGTTGATGCCGCGCCAGCGCCTCTGGGTCGGCGCCTTCCACCACCAGGGCGAGGTGGTCGTAGCCCCCGGTTGGACCAGGCTCGAAGGAGGAGTCGGGTCTGGGGTGCAGGATGAAGCCCGGGGAGACCCACAGCGAGATGATAGAATGCTCCCCCGGCGATACTCCTCCAGCCCGAAAGGCTCGAGCCCCAGGACGTCGCGGTAGAAACGCAGAGACCCCTCGAGGCCTCACCCGCCAGTTGGTGTGGTCCGCGCCGGTTATCTCCAGGTGGCGCCGATCCCCGGAGATCTAAGCTGTGCTCTCGGAGCGCCGCTTCCACAGCCAGGCTATGGCGGTGAAGATCAACGCAGCGCCCAGGCCTATCATCCACTCGATGCTCATGAGCGGCTCCAGGTAGTGGTGGAGCACGTCGTCGGCGAAGAACATCTCGACGGCAATGTAGATCAGGAGCGCTGCGCCGGCGTAGATCAGGATCGGGAACCGGTCCAGAAGCGAGGTGAGCAGCGCGGCCCCGAAGACGACCAGCGGTATCGTCGTCGCCAGGCCGATCCCCATCAGCAGCCAGCTGACCTCTCCGCCGATCCTGGCCGCGCCCACCAGTGCTATGACGTTGTCGAGCGACATCACGGCGTCGGCGACGATGATGATCCTGATCGCCTGCCACGCGCTCTGGCCGGCTTCGATCTTCTCCTCGCCCTCCTCCTCGGGCTCGTCGTGGACGAGCTTCCAGGCGATCCAGATTAGCAACAGCCCGCCCGCGACCTGCAAGAAGGGTATCTCCAGCAGAAATGAGATGATGGCTGCGAAGACGAGCCGCAGCGCGACCGCGCCTGCGGCACCCCAGATGATCGCCTGCCGGCGCTGGCTGCCCTGCAGGCTACGGGCGGCCATTGCGATGACTACGGCGTTGTCGCCTGAGAGGATGAGGTTGACGGCCAGCACCTTGACGAGCGCGAGCCAGAAAACCGCGTCTAACAACGTTTGACCCCCCTCCGTCGCCCCGCACTGTCGTAAAGCGTCATCGCACCTGCCCGTTGTTCCCCGATCTCATCATACCAACAATCCCACGCTGCTATCGACGCCGGATCACAGGATGGTGATGAGCGCCACCACGAGGAACACGGCGTACAGCGCTCCCCCGACGAAGAGATACTCGCTCTCGATGGGCTCCTTCCTCCTGACCAGCAGGTAGAGGTACGCCCCGCCGATGAGCGCCAGCGCCGCCGAGAGGACGTTGAGCGGGTCGAGGGTCCAGCTCGTGAACGCGAGACCTAACGCCACCGGGACCGAGCTCTGGAAGACCATGGCCCCGGTTATGTTCCCGAGGGCCAGAGTGTCCTTGTTGCCCCTGACCCAGATCACGGAGTTGAACTTCTCGGGCAGCTCCGTGGCCAGCGGCGCGAGCACGAGCGCTATGAGGCCGACCGGCAACCCCGCCGACTCCGAGAGGTGCTCCACGGCCGTCACGAAGAAGTGGGCCCCGGCTCCCATCACGGCCACGGTCCCCAGAAGCTGCGCCGCCACGGCCCATATCGGGGCCTCTGACCTCGAAGGCCACAACGTCAGCTTCTCGGGCGGCTCCTCGAGACCCTCCCCGCCGGACTTGATGGTCCGCCCGACGTAGGCCGCGTACGCCACGACCAACAGGACTGCCAGGGCCGCCTTCAGGAAGAAGGGCAGAGGCACGACGCCAGCCCCGGTGCCCAAAGAGAAGCAGACGAGGAAGAAGACCATGTCCCGCCTGGCGGTCCCTTTGTCGATCATGACGTCGTCGTCGCTCTCCCTGCGGCGCCTGTAGATCTGGATCGAGATCCCCACGACGAACATTGCGAGCGTCGCCAGCAAGAAAGGTGCCCCGAGGATAGCCCCGACGCCCACCTCCCCCGCCGCGGCGTTCCCGGTGAAGATGATCGAGATGACGGCGACGACGGGAATCATGGTCTCCGGCAACGCGGTGCCAACGGCAGCGAGCACGCTCCCTATCGAACCCTGATCCAGGTCCAGCCGATCGCCGAGTATCTCGACGGCGTTGGTGAAGAGTGCCGCGGCCACGACGATGACGATGGCGGAGAGCGCCAACTCTAGGATCGTTAACGTCATCGGCGCCTCTCTCGGGTAGCCGGACCGGACCGGAGTTTTCTACCCCGCCGCGCCAGCGGTTACACTTAAGCTCTTATGCCCGATCTTCCCGAACACCTGGACGAGATACTGGCGGCGGTGGCCGGCGGCGTCCTCTCGCCCTCGGCCGCCGCAGGGCGTCTGAGGAGCGGGGAGGTGCGCTACCTGGACGAGTTCGCCGTCCTCGACCTCGGCCGCCGTGCGCGCAAGGGTGTCCCCGAGGTAGTCTACGCCCGGGGAAAGACGCCAGAGCAGGTGGCCGGGATCTGCGAGACCCTCCTGGCCTCGGGCGAGCGCGTGGTCGTCAGCGCCCCCTCCTCCGAGGTCGTCGCTCAGCTGCGACGCTCCCTCCCCACGACACCGATCAGGGCCGCCGGGCGCTCCGTCGTCCTGGGCTCCGGAGAGCCCTCGCCCTCGGGCGGCCGCCTCGGCGCCATAAGCGCCGGCACCTCGGACCTGCCGGTCCTGGAGGAGGCGGTCGCGGTGGCTCGCGAGATGGGCGCAGATATCAGGAGCTTCCACGACGTCGGGGTGGCCGGGATACACCGCCTGGTCGCGCCCCTGAAGGAGCTCCGCGACTTCGACCCGGACTGCCTGATCGTGGCCGCCGGCATGGAGGGGGCACTGCCGAGCGTAATAGCCGGTCTCGTGGCCGTGCCCGTCGTCGGCCTGCCGACCTCGACCGGCTACGGCCTCGGCGGGGACGGGACCGCCGCCATCCTGGGCATGCTCCAGACCTGCTCGCCGGGCCTCTCGGTCGTGAACGTGGATAACGGGGTCGGCGCCGGAGCCACCGCAGCCCTTATAGCGAACCGCGCCGCCCTCGGCCGAAAGCCCCGGGGGAACGGCGCCGAACCAGGATCCGGCTAGAAGGAACCAGCGTGCGGGCCTTCGTCGCCGTCTTCCCGCCGCCCGAGGTCCGGAAGGCGCTGTCCCGCGCGGCGCGCGGGCTGTCCGTAGCGGGACAGGTCCGCTTCACACCCCCCACGAACGTCCACCTGACGCTCAAGTTCCTCGGCGATGTCTTGCAAGAAGACCTGGCCCGGGTTGCGGAGGCGCTCGAGCCGCTCCGCGAGAGACATGAGCCCTTCGAAGCCGCTATCGCCGTCTTCGGCGCGTTCCCCTCTCCGAGAAAGGCCCGTATTCTCTGGGCCGGCGTCGGCGAGGGCGCCGACAGACTTAGCGCCCTGGCGCAGGACGTGGATCAGTCCCTGGAGCCTCTGGGCTTCGAGCGTGAAGGCCGGGCTTACGTCCCGCACCTCACCCTCGGGAGGGCGCGCGGCCGTCCGGTAACGCTGGAAGCCACGGAGGTCTCGCCGCCGGTACCCGGCTTCTCCGTCAGGAGGCTGGATCTGGTGGAGAGCGTGCTCGGCGGCGCCGGGGCCACGTACTCTACTCTGGCGGCTTACCCTCTCTCAGGGCATGATGCATGAGGCTCATGCATCATGCCCGATCGGCAACCAGCAAAGACAAAAAGCTGAGCGCAAACTGCTATTAGAAAGCCGAGATTAACGGCCCGACGGACATCAGGATGAAGAGCAGTATCAGGATCATAACGACTATCGCTATGAAGTTGTTCCCGCTCATCGCACCTCATCCCTGAAAGAGAATACCAACGGCCGGCCTATTCTAGCCGCTGGCCTCCGCGAACGCTAGCGGCGCGTCCTAGAGCTCGTTGGCGTAGAACACGCGGCGCGGCGGCGCCGGCGCGCCCTCATCGGTGAACTTGCGGCGCAGGACGTGAAACTCCTCAACCTTCTCGGAGGTGAGCCGTACGACGGGATCAGAGTTGGTGCGCAGATCCAGGATTGCTTGCCACTTCGCCTCTACGCTTAGCTGCTCCACGACCCCCACCGGCCGCGGCTCCTTGTAGAAGATCCGGCACTCGTAGGAAGCGCTCCTGCCGTCGTAGACGACCAGAATCATCTCCGGTCTCGCCGCCCGGGGTACGCTCTGCAAGTCGTACATGACCCTCCGCCTACGGTAGACTTCCCGCTGTAACTCTTCGCGCACGATGTCGCCGAACCCGTCACCCTCGACTAGAGGATAAGACTCGTCGCGAGCCCTCTCGGCATCCCGAACCCACCTGGCTACGCCTTCGAGATCCATCATCTCCCCACACGCCGGACACCGGTACTCGGGCCCGGCAGAAGGACGCAAGCCCCATAGATGCAGGCAATTTTCCGTCGCACTCCCCATGTCGACCTGTATTGTACCCGTTTCCTCCCCCCGCGCGACTCTCACCCGGAGCCCAAGG
>JARDZQ010000212.1 GCA_029240775.1 Rubrobacteraceae bacterium
CTGGTCGCGAGCCAGACTCAGGCTGATGAGCGTGGCGGCGACCGGGAAGCTGGGGATACCGACAAGCGCCCCCAAACCGTGGAGGTTGCCGTGGGTGGTCAGCTCACTCTGGCTTGCCGTTATAGGGTCGCTGGTAAAGATGGCGGCGATGGTCATACCGCTGGCGCTGATCAGGAGCAGGGCCAAGCCGATTCGACCACCCGTGGTCCGTATTTGCGGCTTGATGGCCGCGATCAGGGCGACGCAGCTGGATGCCAGGGAGAGAAAGGCCAGTACCATCACCCAGCCGTAGCGCCCGATCTCGTACTCGCTGACCATGCGCCACGAGGGATCCAGCCCCGGTTTGAGGGGGTGCAGAGCGACAAGCAAGACCAGGAACGTAGCGGCAGCCGCCAACGACAAGCGTGCCGCTGTTGGTGGGATCTCCTTCGCCGGCCTGGCTGCATCTTCTGCCATCGGGCCCTCCTCTACCGGACCCTGGTCGCGGTCGAGGCATACCCGCCGCCACCCGGGTACACCCACGCGCCGGACAGGGTGTCGCCGCCGAAGGTGCCCTCGTAGTACGCGGGAGAACCCTTCTCTCCGGCCCAGATCTTGAGGGCGTCCCCCTCGAGCTCGTAGACGTAGTCGAGGGTGTCGCCCAGGTTGTCGTAAAAGCGGCTCTTTATGTCCTCGCTAGGCTCGGCACCGAAGGGCCGCTCGTGGCCGATGATCTCGATGCCTTTGATCCTCTGTCCGTGCTGCTCGAGGTCGACGCGCTGGAGGAGGAAGAAGCCGCCCTCCATCCACTCGAAGGTAACTTTCCCTCGTGCGCCCCCGGACACCTCCCACGTGCCGACCAACCTGTTCCCGAGGCTCTCGAGGTCGGGATTCGGCTCGGGCTGCTGCGGATGAGCCAGGGCCTCGTCGGCGTTCTTGTCCATAACGGTTCTCCTTTCGCGAACTCTTCCGTGGCTTGTTCTTGTGCTGGCTAGCCGTCAGCAACCACCCTCATGACGATCCCGGCGACTTGCTCAGCGGTGTCGAAACTGGGGGTGAGAAGGTTCTTGGTCAGCGCGAACGTCGTCCCGGTCGCGGTGTCGGCGTACGCGTGGCTGCCGCCGACGCCGCCAACCCCGAACACTGTTTGGGTCTCGTGCGCGTTGGACATGAATTGTCCGATCGAATAGCCCAGCCCCCAGGAGGTCGGGAAGCCGAAGATCTGGTCGGTGCCGCTCATCGCCACCGCGGAGACCTCGCGCAGCCGCTCCGGCGAGATCAGGCGCACGCCGTCTACCTCGCCCAGCAACGCGGCGTACATGCGCGCCACGGCGCGGGCGGTGACGGTGCCACCGGCGGGGATGTTGGCGCTGCGCACGTCGGCACGATTGGCATGTTCGGCCGTCAGATCAGGACCCAGCTTGAGGATCGGCGAGTCCTCGGGCAACTCCCCAAACATCTCCTCGTCGCCTTCGGCGTCCTCCAGTTGGGCCATCCTGCCCTGCTCGGAAGCCGGGACGGCGAAGAAGAGCTCGTCTGCGACCCCCAGCGGACCGGCGACCTCCGTCAGCAAGACCTCCGAGATCGGCTTGCCTGTGGCCCGGCGCACGATCTCACCGACGATGTACCCCCACGTAATAGCGTGGTAGCCGATCCTGGTGCCAGGCTCCCACCACGGCTCGGCTTCGGCGATGATCGCGCACATCTTCTCAGTCGCACAGGTCCTCTACCGTCAGCCCGGGCGGCAGGCCCGGCACGCCGGCCGACTGGCTCAGCGCGTGTCGGACGGTTGCTCTCTCCTTGCCGTTGGCGCCGAACTCCGGCCACAGCTCGACGATTCTCGTGTCGTAGTCGAGGACGCCGCGCTCGGCGAGCACGTGGACCACCGTGGCAGCCACACCCTTGCCGATCGAGTAGCTAAAAAAAGGCGTGTCGGAGGTGACCGGACGTCCGGTCGCAGGGTCGGCTATGCCCGCGACGGCGTCGACCACCTGCTCGCCATGCCGGTAGACGGCGACTTGCAGGCCCCTTTCGGCCCCTGAGGCAACCAGCCGGTCGATGGCTTCCTGTACTTCCTGCTGAACGTCGGTCACTATCTTTCTCCTCGAAGGGTTCGTTGGGATGCGGCGTCAGTCACTGGCGGGGCGCTCCTGCAGGACCCAGCCGTTGCCGTCAGGGTCACTGAAGAAGACGAACGAGTTCCAGTCTCCGCCTCGCCCCTCGACCCAGTCCCCGTCTTCCATGTGCTGGACCGGGCTGGCCTCCACCTCCCGCTCGACCAGTTCGGCCCGGGCTGTCTCGATATCGGAGACGATGAGTTGCAAGCCCTCCAAAACCCCCGGCGGCATGTTCAGGATCCCGGTGCTCAGGTGGATCGAGCAGCCGGATCCGGGCGGGGTCAGCTGGACGAGGCGCATCCCGTCTCCGAGTTGGGTGTCGAGATCGACGACGAAGCCGACCTGCTCGCCGTAGAAGCGCTTCGCGCGGTCCACGTCGGAGACAGGAACCGGGACCACTTCGAGCTTCCAATCCATGATCTACCTCCCTTTCGTGCGGTGGTTGCGAGCCGCCGCTAGAAGCGCCAGCGGGTCTGGCTGAACGGCTCGCCCTTGCCGAAACCTAAGGCCTTTGCTGGGACCACCTCGTACACCCAGGCCGCGCCCGTGTCCGACTCGCGCAGCGACCCTGGGTCGTGGTAGAAGGCGCCATCGCGCACCGCGAAGCGCCAGTCGTCGCCGTACTTGGACAGGTAAGCGTCGGCCACGCGCCCGAGTCTCGCGCCGTCGGTCACCCTTGATGCTTCGCCCTCGACCACCACGTCGAGGCCCTCGCCGAGCGCGTTGCACCCGGTCGTGAGGACGCAATTGGGGTTCCGCACGAGGTTCTTCGCCTTGCGCTCGTCCGGGCCCGTGCAGAAGTACAACGCGCCTTCCAGCCAGACGGACAACAGCGGCGTGACGTGCGGCCGGCCGTCAGGGCGCACCGTCGAGAGCCAGTGCACCTCGGCCTCCTGCAAATGCCGGCGTACCTCAGCCCACTCCCTCGGGGCCGCGTCTTCGCTGCTGAACCGCGGGTCCAGCTCGGCCACCGGCTCCCTATCGCTCATCCTTCTCTCCTGCCGGCTCGTAGGTTAGGACGACGACGCCGGAGCCGAGCGTCTCCGCCTTCGCGAGCTTCAGGACCTTCGTGTCGATCCCGTCTTCGAAGAGGTGCTTCCCGCTCCCCACGACGATGGGGAAGACCATGATCCGATACTCGTCTATCAGGTCGTGCTCCAGCAACGTATCGACCAGCGCGGAGCTGCCGAAGACCAGGATGTCCTTACCGGGCCGTTGCTTCAGTTCGGTGATCTCTTCCGCGACGTTGCCCTCAACGAGGGTCGAGTTGTTCCACTCGAGGGGCTCTGTCAGAGTCGTCGAGACGACGTGCTTGGGGTAGGCGTTCATCATCTCGGCGTATTCTCCGAGTTCTGCCCGGCGAGGACCTTCGTATTGCTCCATCATGCTGGGCCAGGCGGCCGCGAACTCTTCGTAGGTCACCCGCCCCAGCAGGAGGGCGTCGGCCGCGGCGAGCTCGGCGAACTTGTACTGCTCCTGTTCTTCGCTGGAGAACTGAAAGGTCCAGGCCGGGTCCTCCATCACGCCGTCCAGCGACACGAATTCCGACACCACCACTTTTCTCACGTCAATCCTCCCTTAGCACCTTGAACCCAAGGTGCGTGACACCTGGGGCCTCGACCACCCTCGTGCTCTCCAGCTCGATGGGTGTGATCCCCAGGTGCTCGAACAACCGCACCCCTCCTCCCAGCAAGACGGGCACCAGGTTGATGTGTACTTCGTCGAGCAGCCCTGCCCTTATGCACTGCTGCGCGATGCTCGCCGCTCCCACCGCCACGTCCTTCTCGCCCGCCACCGCTCTCGCTTGTTCTACGGCATCCTCGACGCCCTCCGTGACGAACGTGAACGGCGATCCTTCGTAGACCCATTCCTGAGGGACCGTATGGGTGACGACGAAGGTCGGCACGCCCAGGGGCGGCCTGCCGCCCCACCCGTTGGCGATGTCGAAGGTCCTCCTTCCCGTCACGAACGCCCCCATTGTTCTGTCTACCTCTCGGAGGAGCTCGGCGCTCTGCGGCGAGATCCTGAAAACCATCTCGGTGCCTGGCATTTCGTAGTCGGTGTCGCCGGCGGAGTACCACGCAAAGAGCCGCTCCCCGCCATCGCCGAGGGGCGAGTCGGGGCCGTCGTTCGGACCCGCGATGAAACCATCGAGCGACATCGAGAGGCCTACACTCACCTTGCCCATCTCATTCCTCCTGTTCGTTTCCGGCGGGCCGGTAGGTCAGGTAGAGGACGCCCGTGCCGAATGTCCTCGAGTCAACGAGCTCCAGGGGCTTCCGATTTGCACCGTCCGCGAAGAGGCGCTTGCCGCTCCCGAGGACTACCGGGTGCACCATGAGCCGGAACTCGTCGAGGAGGCCGCCCTCAAGCAGCGACCGGACGAGGGCGCCGCTGCCGATGATCGTGATGTCCTTGCCGGGTTGCCGCTTCAGATCGGAGATCCTCTCCACGAGCTCTTCGCCCTTGATCAGGGCCGAGTTGTTCCACTCCAGGGGCTCCTCCAAGGTCCCCGAAACGACGTACTTGCGCACGCTGTTTATGTAGTCCACCATCGGCGTGCCGCCCGGTTGGTTGGGCCAGAAGGCGGCCAACCCCTCGTAGGTC
>JARDZQ010000213.1 GCA_029240775.1 Rubrobacteraceae bacterium
TCCTGGCCCACGAGGCGGCAGGGCTGGAGGTCGAGATCTTCGCTCTCCGGCCAACGAGCGATACCCATTTTCAGGACATTATCTCCCGCGTTCGCGCTCCGGTGAATTACCTGTCCGCGAGCGGCATCAAGGCGGCGGACTTCTGGACGGCGCTGGAAGGGGCAGCGGTTTCGTCGCCCGGTCTGTGGACGTCGCTGGGGGAGGCCGGAAGCGAGGACGCCCGCGACGTATATCAGGCTGCGCTGCTCGCCCGCGAGGCGCGTCTGAAGGAGATCACACACCTCCACGCCCACTTCGCCACCGCCTCGACCACGGTTGCCCGGCTCGCTGCGAAGTTCGCCAGGATACCGTACACCTTCACGGCGCACGCGAAGGACATCTTCCACGAGAGCGTCTGCCCGGAGGACTTCCGGCGCAAACTCGAGGATGCGGCGGGTGTTGTGACGGTGAGCGACTACAACCTCCGTTACCTGCGCGAGAACTACGGCCCCGCAGCGGAACGCATGCGCCGCGTCTACAACGGTCTGGACCTCCAGAGATTTACATACAAGGCTCCACTGCATCGCCCGTCGAGGATCGTCGCGGTCGGGCGACTGGTGGAGAAGAAGGGGTTCGCGGATTTGATCGGGGCTTGCGCGACGCTCGCCGCAAGTGGTCGGCGCTTCACGTGCGAGATCGTGGGCTCGGGCGAGCTGGAAGCGGACCTTCGGGGGCGGATCGAGCAGTCGGGGGCCGGCGGCATTGTCAGGTTGATCGGGCCTCGTCCGCAGGCAGAGGTCGTCCGGCTCGTCCAGGAGGCAGCGGCGTTCGTCGCCCCCTGCGTCCTGGGAGAAGACGGGAACCGGGACGGCCTTCCCACCGCTCTCCTGGAGGCGATGGCGCTCGGCACACCCGTCGTCTCGACCGATGTCACGGGCATCCCGGAGGTGCTTCGCGACGGTGAGACCGGTTTGCTGGTCCCCCAGCGTAACCCGGCGGCGCTAGCGGGCGTGATCTCGCGCTTGACCAGGGACTCCACGCTGCGCATCCGGCTCGCGGATCGGGCGCGACGTCTGATCGAGACCGACTTCAACGTCCACGCCAACGCTGCCCATCTGCGCGAAATCTTCGCGCAGTCCGCCAGGAGTTCCAGGAAGGCGGTCCGGGCATGAAGATACTGCACCTGTGCCCGGACCCCGGCATTCCGGTCCTCGGCCAAAAAGGAGCGGCGGTCCACGTGCGCGAGATGGCCGCCGCCTTCGAGCGGGCCGGCCATAAGGTGATCCTGGCGGCTCCGCAACTCAACAAGTCGCTCTGGGAGGAATCATCGGAGCTAGTAGATGGACGGCTCCTGCACGTGCCGCCCGGCCCCGAGACGGTGGCGGCAGTCCTCGCGCTCAAGACGTACAACGACTCTTTGGGCCTCGAGAACTCGCTGCCGGGGGAGCTGCGGCGCATCCTGCACAACCAGGAGTTCGGGCTCGAGCTCAAGCGGATGTTCGAGAACCACCGCCCGGACTTCATCTACGAGCGCGCCTCGCTGTATGCGACTGCCGGGGTTCATCTGGCGCGCGATTTGGAGCGTCCCCTCATCGTGGAGCTGAACGCGCCGCTCGCGTTTGAGCAGAGGACCTACCGGACAACCGGGCTCGGAGACCTCGCGGCCCACGCGGAACTCAGGACCCTGGAAGCCGCCGACGCGGTGCTGACTGTCTCCAGTCTGTTGCGCGAGTACGCGATCTCGCTCGGCGTGGAGCCGGAACACGTACACGTGGTCCCGAACGGGGTAGACATCGAACGATTCCGACCGGGCGCCCCCGACCCGGAGGTTCGAAAGCGGTGGAACCTCGGGGATGGTCCCGTTCTCGGTTTCGTCGGGGGACTTAGGCCCTGGCACGGCGTCGAGGCGCTGCCGGCATTGCTGGAGAGCGTGATCGGACGATACCCGGAGGCGCAGCTCGCGATCGCGGGCGACGGCCCCCTGCGCGGCGCACTGGAGCGCGATCTGCAAGACCGAGGTTTCGAGAAGAACGCCGTGTTCACGGGATGGATGGGGCACAGGGAGGTCGCGCCCATTATCCGGCACTTCGACATCGCTCTCGCCCCTTATCCCCGGCCCGAACACGCCTTCTACTTCTCACCGCTCAAGCTCTTCGAGTACATGGCCTGCGGAATCCCGGTGGTAACGACGAACCTCGGACAGATCCCGGAGGTCGTGCACGACGGCGAGACAGGGCTGCTCTGCCCGCCGGGCGAACACGGCGCACTCGTGGCTGCCTGCGAGCGGCTGCTCGACGACCACAAACTCAGGTCGCGCCTCGGGAAGGCGGCGGCGAAGGAGATCCACACCCACTACACCTGGGACCGAAACGCGGAGCGCGTGGCCGAGATCGCCGAATCTCTCATCGCGAAGAGGAGGCTCGGATGAGCCGTCAAACGCTATCCGTCCCGGTCTCGGACCCGTCTGGCGCAGCCTCGGACGCGGAGTTACCTTCTCTCCGGGCCGCGCTTGATCCCACCGAGGCGCAACGTCAATTCGACGAGCGGATGTCTCATCTGGCCGGTGATGGCGGTCCGCTTTACCTGCGCGCCATTCGAGTCGTCCGGCACAAACCGGGGCGGCGATGCGTGATCGAGTACGACCTGGTAGCTGCGAGGCCGGAGGAGCCACCGGAGAATTTCACGCTGCTAGGCAAAGTGCGGGCGAGGCGCTTCGGCAAGTCGGGCTACCGGATGCTGCGCTCGCTGTGGGACGCGGGCTTCGACGCGGAAGCTCCCGACAGCATCAGCGTGCCGGAGCCGTTCGGGACCATCTCGAAGTTCAGGATGTGGCTCCAGCGCAAGGAGCCGGGTCGGACCGCTACGGAACTCCTCGTGGAGCTGGGCGGCGTGGAGTTGGTCCGGCGCATCGCGGAGGCGGCGCACAAAATCCACCGGGCGGATGTGCCCGCCGAGCGCCGCCACACAATGGCCGACGAGTTGAGAATCCTGCATAAGCGCCTGCCAGAAGTGGCATGCCAGGAGCCGGCATGGGAGCGTCGCATCGAGCGACTGCTCGCGGCGTGCGACCGGCTCGGCGGGTCCGTCCCGGAGCCTCGCGCTTGCGGTGTCCACAGGGATTTCTACGCGGACCAGGTGCTCGTCCGCGGGCGGCGGCTGGTCCTGCTCGACTTTGACCTGTACTGCGGGGGCGATCCGGCTCTCGATGTCGGGAACTTCCTGGGCCACGTGACGGAGCAGAGCCTCCGAACGACCGGAGATTACAGCGCGCTCGCCTATCTGGAGCGGGCGATGGAGGAACGGTTCGTCGAGCTTTCGGGAGAAGGAACACGTCACGCCGTCCGGGCATACTCGGCGCTCACGCTGGCGCGCCACATCCACCTGAGCACGCTCTTCCCGGAGCGCCGCCATCTCACCGGGGACCTGTTGGACCTTTGCGAGGAACGTCTGGAGACGAGATGTTAGGCAAGGCGTCCGCGAAGCCGCGAAAGATAGAGCGCACGCAGTTCAGGGAGATCGTGGGCGATTATCTGCGCGAGGCGAAGGGGAGCCTGCTTCTTGCGGCGCTGTCTATGCTGGGGCTGACGCTTACGGAGCTGGCGAAGCCCTGGCCTCTGAAGGTCATCATAGACAACATCCTGCTGGGCAAGCCGCTACCGCCATACCTCTCCATCGCCGGAGGGCTGTTCGGGAGCGGCGAGGTGTTGGCGCTGGCGGTGTTCACGTTGGCCATACTCGTGATCGCGCTGCTCGTCGCGGGATTCGCCTACCTTCAGGTGTACATAACTTCGCGCATCGGCAACGAGCTTGTATACACGCTGCGTAGGAGTCTCTTCTCTCACATGCAGCGGCTCTCGCTCACCTTCCACAACCGGACCCGCTCCGGCGAGCTTATGACCAAGATCGTCTCCGACACCAACACGCTCAAGGACGTGTTCGCGGAGGCGGCCCTCGTCTTCACCTCGCAGGCCCTGACCTTCGTGGGGATGTTCGCGATCATGTTCTTCCTCAACTGGAAATTGGCGCTCGTGGTCCTCGTGACCGTGCCGATGCTCGCCGGGACCATCTTCTACTGTTACCGCCGCGCCAAGACTTCCTCCAGAGCGCAGCGCAGGAAGGAGGAGGAGATTGCCACCCGCATAAGCGAGGTCATGACCACTGTTCCGCTGGTTCAGGCGTTCGGACGCGAGAGGTACGAGGAGGAGCGGTTCGAAGCCGAGAGCGCCGAGCACCTTCAGGAGACTATCCGCAACGCTCGCATAGAGGCCGTCATGACCCGCGCTGTCACGGTCATCGGGGCTCTGGGGACTGCCGCCGTGGTCTTTTACGGGGCCATGCAGGTCCTCGCGAGCTCGCTGACGCCGGGGGATCTCCTGATCTTCACGGCCTATACCCAGAGCATGTTCAAGCCAGTTCGCAATCTCGCCAAGCTCTCGACCCGGTTCTCCAAAGCCTCCGTCGGAGCCGAGAGGATCTCCGGGATACTCGAGATGGAGCCGGGCATCCAGGACAAGTCGAATGCCATCGAAGTACCGACGCTCCGCGGCGCGGTCTCCTTCGAGAACGTGTCCTTCGACTACGCCGACGACGCCGAAGCGGACGGCGTGCTCAGGGACGTCTCGTTTACCGCAAACCCCGGCCAGCGGGTGGTGCTGGTGGGAGCATCTGGAGCCGGGAAGTCCACGCTCATCAGCCTCATCCTGCGCCTGTACGAA
>JARDZQ010000214.1 GCA_029240775.1 Rubrobacteraceae bacterium
CGTGGCCCGGTTGCGCTGGATGAGCGCGAGGAACCGCTCGAGGTCGAAGCGGGGCATGGTCACCACCGTAGCACCCGACGCCAGCGGCAGGGCGAGGTTGACCATGAAGCCCATGATGTGGAAGAAGGGAACTACAGCCAGCGTCGTGTCGCGCCCGCTCACGCGCAGCATCCGGCGCAGCTGGCGCGCCGACGCGACGAGGTTGGCGTGGGTGAGCATGACCCCCTTTGGTAGCCCCGTCGTCCCGCTCGAGTAGGGAAGAAGTGCCACCGCGGTTTCGGGGTCCAGCGCGACCTCTGGGGCAGGGCTATCGCCCGAGATCAAATCGCGGATAGATGTGGCGCCCTCGGCCTCGCCGAGCGCGATGACCTCGCGCACCCCGGATGAGGCCGCCGCAGAGAGCGCGGCGGGCACCAGCGACGGTACCGTCACCAGGACCGAGGCCCCCGAGTCGGTGAGCTGCCACTTCAGCTCGCGCTCGGTGTAGGCTGGGTTGATACCACTGGCCGCCCCACCCGCCGCCATCGCGCCCAGGGCGACCCCAGACCACTGCGGCAGGTTCGGAGCCCATAACGCCAGCACGTCGCCAACCCCGAAGCCCCGCGCAGCGAGCCCCGCCGCAACTCGCTCCACCCTTGAGGTCAGCGTGGCGTAGGTCACCGTCTGTCCCGTTGACCCGTCGATCAGCGCCGGCCGGTCTCCCGACTCGGCAGCCGCCTCGGAGATTATGCACTGCAGCGTTACCACAGTCGCGCATATTGGAGGCGGCGTGGGCGCTGGTACGCGAGCGTGGGGCGGGTGCGGTCAGGATCGGGGAGATCGCGGCTGCTGCCGGGGTATCGCGCCAGCTCGTCTACTTCCACTTCGAGAACCGGGCTGGCTTGCTGTTGGCGATGGCGCGTCACCACGATGTGGAGAGCGGGTTTGTGGATCGGGTTGCCGATACCAGGACTTTGCCGCCTGTGGAAGGTCTCGAGGGGCTGCTTCGGGCCTGGTACGGCTACATACCCGGGATCCTGCCGGTAGCACGGGCGCTGGAGGCGGCCGTCGTCACCGGCGACGATGGCGGGGCCGCGTGGCTCGACCGGATGGAGGATCTGTGGGAGGCCTTTCGGGTCGCCGTCGAGCGCGTCGCCAGGGACGGTCGGCTCGCCGAAGGCTGGACCGTCGAGGGTGCGACCGACTGGGTCTGGGCGCGGAGCCACCTCACGGCGTGGCAGCATCTGGTCGGCGAACGCGGCTGGTCCCCCGACGACTACGAGGAGCGGTCCGTACGCTCGATCATGGCCGAGGTCCTGGCGCCGGGGCCTCGCCAAAAGCCTTCCAAAAATCACTCAAATGAGTGATGCGCCGGGCCCCTTTGGCTGGCAATATCTTGTCGGGGCCTCGGCTCCGCGGCGGTGGGCTGGCGTTATTGACAAAGCCCCCGCGGGCGGGTAGAGTGCTCGGGCTGTTATTCAAGTCGCGAAAGGACCAGAGGGAGAGATGCAAATCCGCGTCACGCACATAGGAATCCCGGTTTTCGGGGGAAAGGTGCGTCCCGAGGTCCGCGAGGTCGCGATGAGATACTGAGCTTCTAGCTCGAAACAGTTTCTCAGAGAGGCCTCCGGACACCAGGACCGGGGGCCTGATCTTTTGCTCCAAGAGCAACGGTCTCCATCCTTCCCGATACGGGCACCACCCGAGGTTAGCCTTCGCGGCGAGAGAAGTAAGGGAGACCGAAGATGAATGGAAGTTGGCACTACGTGATGGAGGACCAAAGCCTGCGCCGGCAGGACCTCGCCGGACGGATGGCCGAGCGCGAGGGGCATGGGCGGTCCAGACGCACGTCCTCCCTGCGCGCCCGGATGGCGCGCAGGCTCTTCGAGCTGGCGGTAGCCGCCGAGCGGGAGGAGACCTGGCGCCTTGTCTGGGAGAGGCTGGAAGCGAGGGGCCGGTTGTAGCGCCGGCCCCTCGCGGGGGAAGTGAGGAACGAGAGGAACTGCTTGTGAACGCTTTAGAGCTGCGCAACGTGGAGAAGAGCTTCAAGAAACGGCGGGGCGAGGTCGTGCACGCCCTAGACTCGGTCTCGCTCGCGGTCGGGCGGGGCGAGGTCGTCGGCATTCTCGGGCCCAACGGTAGCGGGAAGAGCACGCTCGTTCGCGTCGTCTCGACCCTCGTAGTCCCGGATGCCGGGACCGTCGAGGTCTTCGGCGTGGACGCCGTGCGGCACCCGAAAAAGGTGCAGCGCAGCATGAACCGGGTCAGCGTCGAGGCCAGCTTCTTCAAGAAGATGTCGGCGATGGAAAACTTGCTCTACGGGGCCAAGCTCTACGGCGTCACCAGCGGCGAGGCGCGCCCGAGGATACGCGAGATATTCGAGAACATAGGCTTCGCCCACAAGCGAGCGCTGGAGCCGATGGAGCACCTGAGCCGCGGTATGCAGCAGAAGGTAGCGCTCGCGAGGGCGCTCCTGACCAGCCCCGTCCTCATGCTCCTCGACGAGCCGACGACGGGTCTGGACCCCAGAAGCAAAAAGGACGTGCAGGAGTTCATAAGGAGTATCAAAGAGGCGCACGACTCCTCGATCCTGCTCTGTACCCACGACATGGACGAGGCAGAGGAGCTCTGCAACCGGGTCGGCATCATGATCGACGGGAAGATATTGGCGCTCGAGAGACCCGAGGACCTCAAGCGCCGCTACGCGAGCAACGGCCACGTCCCGACCCTCGAGGAGACGTTCATGGCCGCGACCGGCTACTCCGTCGAGGAGGCGTCGGCGGAAGGAGAAGACTGATGCACAACATGCCCAAACCTCTGTGGCTCTCGGAGCTAGTCGCTGTCTGGGGCTACGTACAGCGCAATTACTTCCTGACCAAGCGATACCTGATGTGGGAGATCGTCTGGCTCGTCTACGTCACGGTAAACGCCATGGCGATCACCTTCATCGGCGCGGGGGCGCAGGAATTCGGCGGCATGAACATAGACATCGAGCGGTACATGACCTACCTTCTGGTCGGAGCTCTCCTGTGGAACTACCTCTCGATGCTCTTCGACGTCCTCTCCGAGACGGTGAGCTGGGAGCGGTGGGAGGGAACCATCGAGTACACGTTCATGAGCCCCTCCAGCCGCGTGACCCACCTCCTAGGGATGGGACTCTACGCGGTCGTCTACGGCATCCTGCAGACGGCGCTCACCCTGGGTGTCTGCTACCTGTTCTTCGACCTGGACCTGAGCCAGGCGAACTACTGGGGCGCCCTCCTCATCCTCGCTGTGTGCAGCGTCTCGCTGGTCGGCTTCGGGATCGTCGCCGCCGTGCTGCCGCTCCTCTCCCCGGAGAAGGGCCAGCAGGTCAGCTACATAGTCTCCTCGGTGCTCCTGCTCGTCTCCGGCGTCTACTACGAGGTGGACGTGCTCCCTGGCTGGATGCAGGCTATCGCCACGGTCTCCCCGGTCACCTACGCGCTGCAGGGAGCGAGGGCGGCCCTGCTCGACGGGGCCGGAGCAGCGCAGCTGTGGGAGAGCCTCTGGCCGCTCCTCATCATGGGCGTCGTCTTCGTGCCGTTGGGGATCTTTATCTTCCACCTGGGCGAGAGCTACGCCAAGCGCACCGGGAAGCTAAAGAGGAGCGGGTAGTAGAAGTACTCCTCGACGCTCGGTATTCTGTGCGGCTTGATGGGTTCTGCCATGCAGGCAGTATGTCTTGGCCGTCGAGCACGGCCACTCCCAAGAGAAGTGGGGCGGGATCTCCCGTCCCTCTGGCCTCGCGGACCCGACCGGCCCACCACTGTGGCGCTAACACGGACATCGGCTGCCGGGGTTGTTGTACTTCTCGTCCTGGCGGTGGCGGTAGAACTCCCCGCGGCTCATCGGCGGCTTTTCCGGGTGGGTCGCCGTGTGGACGAGCAGGTAGCGGTCGTAGGCGTTCTCGCCCGAGATCTCCTTCAGGTACTCCCACGCGTAGAGGAGAGGTTTGAGCAGCGTTGTCATCTAGCTCCGGGCTCCGACGGGTTCGCGCTCGATCACGTTGCCCTCCGAGTCCAGGTTCGACTCCTGCCAGGGGACCTCGCTCAGCTCCGGCTCCTTCGTGCCCCGGATCAGGCCGAACCACACGCGGGCCGCGTCCAGGATCACCACTATGATCGCGAGCGCGAAGATGATGGAGAGGATGCCATCCACCGTCGAGTTGGTGATGATCTGCTGCACGTCCGCCGCGTTCTCGGCGTTGCCGTAGAGCTCGTTGTTGTTGGCCGCTTCAATAGCTGCGCTCCTCTGGGCGAAGAAGCCGATTAGAGGGTCGGGGGAGAATATCTTGTACCAGCTCGCCGTGAGCGTAACGGCGGCGTCCCACGCGAGCGGCAGCGCCGTCACCCACGCGTACCTCAGCTTGCCCATCTTGATCAAGATGGTCGTTCCTACGGTGAGCGCGACGGCGGCCAGAAGCTGGTTGGCTATCCCGAAGAGCGGGAAGAGCGTGTAGATGCCGCCCTGCGGGTCGTTGACGCCCGCGAAGAGGAAGTAGCCCCAGGCCGCGACTATGAGGGCGCTCGCGATGATGTTGCCCGGCAGCCAAGAGGTGCGGGCGAAGGGCCGCCACACGTTGCCCACGAGGTCCTGGATCATGAACCGCCCGACGCGCGTCCCGGCATCGACGGTGGTCAGTATGAACAGTGCCTCGAACATGATGGCGAAGTGGTACCAGAAAGCCTGCAACCCCGCCCCGAGGAAGGCCGTGACCTGGGCGAAGATCGCGGACATCCCCACCGCGAGCGTCGGTGCACCGCCGGTGCGCCCGATGATGGTGTCCTCGCCGACGGCGTTGGCGGTCTGTTGCAGCGTCTCCGGGCTGACGGAGAACCCGAAGCCGTTTACGGCTTGGGAGGCGGACTGCACGGTATCGCCGAGGACGGTGGCCGGAGCGTTCATCGCGAAGTAGACGCCGGGGTCGAGGGTGGCCGCGGCGATCATCGCCATGACGGCCACGAACGACTCCATGAGCATCGCCCCGTAGCCGATGATGCGCACCTGCGACTCTTTCTGGATTAGCTTGGGCGTCGTCCCCGACGCTATGAGTGAGTGGAACCCGGAAAGAGCTCCACAAGCGATAGTGATGAACACGAAGGGGAAGAGCGGTCCGGCGAAGACCGGGCCCTCGCCAGTAGAGGCGAACTCCGTAACCCGCGGCATCTGCATCGCGGGGAGGGTGAGCGCGATGCCGATGGCCAGGAGCAGTATCGTCCCGATCTTCATGAAGGTCGAGAGGTAGTCGCGCGGGGCCAGAAGGACCCACACAGGGAGCACCGAGGCTATAAAGCCGTAGGCTATCCGATGGCGGAGACCTCGAGCACCCGCCCGGGCCGCAAGAACCGCAGATATATACCCATGAGGATGGCGATCGGGATGGTCATCGCGATGGAGAACGACCCCCACGGCGACTCGGCGAGCGCGAGCACCACGACGAGCGCCAGGACGGCGAGCAGTATGACCATGATGGAGAGGACCGCGACGAGAGCCGCCGCCCCTCCGACCGGCCCGATCTCCTCTCTGGCCATCTGCCCCAGGCTCTTGCCGTCGCGCCGCATGGAGAAGAAGAGCGTGGTCATGTCCTGAACCGCGCCAGCCAGTATGACGCCGACGATGATCCAGATGGTCCCTGGCAGGAACCCCATCTGTGCCGCCAGGACCGGCCCGACGAGTGGCCCGGCCCCCGCTATGGCCGCGAAGTGGTGCCCGAAGAGCACCCGCCGGTCCATGGGCTCGAAGTCCCGGCCGTTGTTGAGCCTTTCTCCGGGCGTGGCCCGCGAGTCATCCGTCTCGAGCACCTTGTTCTGGATAAAGCGAGCGTAGAACCTGTAGCCGATGGCGTAGGAGGCTATGGCCGCAAACAGCAGCCACCCGGCGTTGACGGTCTCGCCCCGGGCCAGCGCCAGCATCCCCCAACATACGGCCCCCACGATGGCGACGAGCACCCACACGCCGTACCGAACGAGACGGTTCCCCATTAGACCCTCCTAAATTGCCCCAAGACTCTCCTAGATCCTTGGAATGCTAGCACAACGGAATGCCGTATTGAACACGCCTCCAGCGGAGGAGAGAAACACGCTCATGCTTGATCGCTGGCTCGACCGGCTCATCGCGAGGAACGTGGGTCTCGAGTGATGAGGCTCGCCGCTCGAAGCGGTCTGCGAAAGGGTCATCCCTTTTGCGGGCGAGGTCTTGTAAAGGCTTTGAGGTCGGCGGGTCTAAGGGCGCAGGGAGAGGAGCCGCGGGGCCGTCAGGCAGACGAGGGCGACGAGCAAGGCGCAGATCATCGTCGGGTAGACGAAGACCTCCAGCGGTGTGGTGCCGGTCGCGAGGCCGAAGACCGTCATGAGGGCGTCGTTCGCGTACGCGAAGGGGACGAAATCTCTCGATGTGGCGAGCAAGCCACTCGGGTTCTGGTTGCGGAAGAAGCCGGAGAGGTAGATCAGGGGGAACAGGATCGCCGTCGCGTACAGGAGCACGTCAGCGGGCGACGAGGTG
>JARDZQ010000215.1 GCA_029240775.1 Rubrobacteraceae bacterium
GAGTCTGGCGTGATCGGGGTCGAGGGTATAGACACCCGCGCCCTGACCCGTCACCTGAGGGACAAGGGTGCGATGCGGGGTGTTATCTCTACCTCAGATCACGACCCGAGGTCGCTGCGCGAGAAGGCCGCGGCCCACCCCCCGATGGTCGGCCTCGACCTGGCCTCCACGAGCTCCGAGCTGACCGGGTCGACACTGCTGCCGGCGCTTGGCGAGGAGCGTTGCCGTGTGGCGGCCCTCGACTACGGCGTGAAGAGCTCCATCTACGAGGAGCTCAGAAACCGCGGCGCCTCGGTGATTGCGATGCCCGGCTCGACGAGTGCCGGCGAGGTCCTCGCGGCGAAACCCGACGGTCTGTTTCTATCGAACGGACCGGGGGATCCGGCTGCCCTTCATAACGCGGTCGGCAACCTGCGCCCGGTCCTCGGTGAGGTGCCGGTCTTCGGCATCTGCCTCGGGCATCAGCTCCTCGGCCTCGCCCTCGGCTGCGAGACCTACAAGCTGCCCTTCGGGCACCACGGCGCCAACCATCCGGTAAGGAACCTCAAGACGGGGAGGATCGAGATCACCAGCCAGAACCACGGCTTCGCCGTGCGCGAGGAGACGATGCCCGCCAGCGTGGAGCTGACCCACCGCAACCTCTACGACGGCACCATAGAAGGCATCGAGAGCCCCTCTCTAGGTGCCTGGAGCGTGCAGTACCATCCGGAGTCGAGCCCAGGACCGCGAGACTCCGGCTACCTCTTCGACGGGTTCGTAGAGAGCATCTCCGAGAAGGCGCGCGCGTAGCCCTTGCCGCGACGCGACGACATCTCGAGCGTTTTGATCATCGGCTCGGGCCCGATCGTGATCGGGCAGGCCGCCGAGTTCGACTACTCGGGTACCCAGGCGTGCCACGCCCTGCGCGAGGAGGGCTACCGCGTGATCCTGGTGAACTCGAACCCCGCCACCATCATGACGGACCCTGAGGTCGCCGACGCGACCTACGTCGAGCCCCTGACGGCCGGCACGGTAGAGGAGATCATTCGCCGCGAACGCCCTGACGCCCTGCTCCCCACTCTAGGCGGCCAGACGGCCCTGAACCTGGCGATCGAGCTGCACGAGGCGAGCGTCCTCTACGACTACGGTGTCGAGCTGCTGGGCGCCTCGGTGGAATCGATCCGCAAAGCGGAAGACCGCCGCCTCTTCCGCGAGGCGATGGAGCGCCTCGACCTGAAAGTCCCAGCGAGCCGCACCGTCCGCGACCTCGCCGAGGCCGAGGGCCTGGCCCTCGAGATAGGCTTCCCCCTGATAATCCGCCCGAGCTTCACTTTAGGCGGCAAGGGCGGGTCCATCGCCCACGACCACCGCGAGCTCAAGCGCGCCGTCCTCGATGGTCTCGACGCGAGCCCCGTGAACTCGGCCCTCGTCGAAAAAAGCGTCGCCGGCTGGAAGGAGTTCGAGCTCGAGGTCATGCGCGACCTCGCAGATAACGTCGTCGTCATCTGCTCCATCGAGAACCTCGACCCTATGGGTGTACATACCGGCGACTCTATAACCGTCGCCCCGGCTCAGACCCTCTCCGATAAGCAGTACCAGACCCTCCGTACCGCTTCTCTTAGCATAATACGAGAGATCGGGGTCTCGACGGGGGGCTCGAACATCCAGTTTGCGGTAGATCCCGAGAGCGACGAGTTCTACGTCATCGAGATGAACCCGCGGGTGAGCCGGTCGAGTGCCCTGGCGAGCAAGGCCACGGGGTTCCCGATCGCGAAGATAGCGGCGAAGCTGGCGGTCGGGTACACGCTGGATGAGATCCCCAACGACATCACCCGGGCGACGCCCGCCTCTTTCGAGCCGGCGCTCGACTACGTCGTGACCAAGATACCGCGCTTCGCCTTCGAGAAGTTCCCCGGGGCCACGCCGCGGCTTACGACCCGGATGCACTCCGTCGGCGAGGTCATGGCCATAGGCCGCACCTTCACCGAGAGCCTCATGAAGGCGATGGCCTCCCTCGAGGTAGATTCGCGGGACGTGCAGGCGAGGCTCGACGAGCCTAACCCGTACCGTGTCTTCGCCGTCTTCGACGCGCTGCGCGCCGGCATGGACGTGCCGGAGATCCACGAGAAGACCAGGATAGACCCGTTCTTCATCGCCTCGATAGCCAGGATCATCGCCGCCGAGGACTCCGTCCGCGGGCCGCTTAGCGCGGAGCAACTGCGCGAGCTCAAGCGGACCGGCCTCACCGACGACGCGCTGGCCGCCGCCTCGGGTGCCTCGACCGAGGTTACGCGTGGCGTCAGGCAGGCTTTGGGCATCTCGCCGACCTACAAGGCCGTTGACACCTGCGCCGGCGAGTTCCCGGCCCGGACGCCTTATTACTACTCGACGTACGAGGTCGAGGATGAGGTCGAGCGGGGGGAGAACTCTTCGATCGTGTACTTCGAGCCGCTAACCGCCGAGCACGTTCTCGAGGTCATCCGGCGCGAGAGGCCGGAGGGTGTGATCCTGCAGTTCGGCGGCCAGAGCCCGCTGAAGCTCGCGCACGAGCTCGAAGGCGCAGGCGCAAAGATCCTCGGCACCTCGCCAGACGCCATAGACCTGGCCGAGGACCGCTCCCGCTTCGGCCGGCTCCTGACCGAGCTCGGCATCCCGCACCCCCGGTTCGGTGCAGCCTCCACCCCAGACGAGGCGCGCGAGGTCGCCCGCGAGCTCGGCTATCCCGCCGTCGTCAGGCCCTCCTACGTGCTCGGGGGACGTCGGATGGAGATCGTCTACGACAACGACGATCTCGACCTCTACCTGAGCGCGAGCGCGGACACCAGCCCTGAGCATCCGACCCTCGTCGACAAGTTCATGGAGGACTACGTCGAGGTGGACGTGGACGCCGTCTCGGACGGGGAGGACGTGTACGTCGGCGGCATCATGGAGCACGTCGAGGAGGCAGGGGTACACTCCGGGGACTCCTCCTGTGTGACGCCCCCGATCACGATCCACAGCGCGCTGCTCGAGAGGATCGAGGAATACACTAGGCGCCTCGCGCTCGCGGTCGGGGTGGTCGGGCTGATGAACGTGCAGTTCGTGGTTCGGGGGGAGGACGTGCTCGTCATCGAGTGCAATCCGCGCGCCTCGCGCACGGTGCCGTTCATCTCCAAGGCGACCGGAGTGCCGCTCGCGAAGGTCGCCACGAGGGTCCTCTTGGGCGAGAAGCTGCGCGACATGCGGCTCCACAGGTCCCACAACGGGCACTTCTCCGTCAAGGCGCCGGTCTTTCCGTTCGACCGCTTCGCGGACGTGGACCCCCTACTTGGTCCGGAGATGCGCTCCACGGGCGAGGCAATGGGGATAGACAGGACCTTCGGCGGCGCGTTCGCCAAGGCTCTGACAGCGGCGGGGCAGGCACTCCCCATCTCAGGGCGGGTCTACGTCTCGGTAGCCAACAGGGACAAGCGGGCGGTTGTGCTCATAGCGCGGGCCTTCGCGGACCTCGGGTTCGAGCTCGCAGCGAGCGAGGGGACGGCCGAGGTCCTGAAGAACAACGGGCTCCCGGTAACCGTGGTCCCCAAGATCGGGGAGCTCGGCGGGGACGTGCTCGGCCTGATCGAGGAGGGAGGGGTGGATCTGATCGTCAACACCCCCTGGGGCCGCGGGGCGCGCACGGACGGATATCTGATCCGGCGCAAAGCCCTGATGCACGGCGTCCCATGTATCACGACCCTGGCCGCAGCCGCAGCCGCCGTGCAGGGGATCGAAGCCAGGATCCGGGGTGGGGCCCGCCGCGTCACCTCCCTACAGGGCCTCTACGCCACCCAAGCGTGAAGTTCTACGGCGTATCCGTCGAAGAGCGTAAAGCGTCGGGTCGCTACACCGTTCTCCGGTACCGCTGGCCTGGACTGGTCGAGCCAGGCCAGTTCGTCATGGCGCGCGCGGTCGGCTGGCCCGTTACCCTCGACCCTTTCCTGGCGCGGCCCTTCTCCTTCTACGATCACGACGGCGAGGTGGCGAGCCTCCTCTTCGAGGTGCGCGGACGCGGCACCGCGCTACTCGACCGGGCACACAAGATCGAGGTCAGCGCGCCTCTGGGCTGCGGTTTTCAGCTTGGCTCCTCCTCCGGGAAGGCCGCCCTGCTCGGCGGAGGCGTCGGCATCGCGCCGCTCAAGATCCTGGGCCGCCGCCTGACCGAGCTCGGCGTACCTCACGACGTCTTCCTGGGCTTCGCCGACGCGCCAACCGCCGGGGCCGCACGCGACTTCCCCGGCGCTGGCATGGCCACGATGGACGGGTCATTGGGTACTCCTGGCACGGTCCTCGACGCGGTTCCGAACCTCACGGAGTACGGCGCGGTCTACGCATGCGGCCCGAACCCGATGCTCGCCGCCGTAAAACGTACCGTTGGCCCCGACCGCTTGTGCCAGCTCTCGGTTGAGGAGCGGATGGGATGCGGCAACGGGTCGTGCAACGGGTGCGCGGTCCCGGTGCGGAGCGGCGGGTACGTGAGGTCCTGCGTCGAGGGCCCGGTCTTCCGCGCGGAGGCGCTGGCGTGGTAGTGCGCGAGCGGAAAACCGAAACCAGGCTCGCGGTCGAGCTCTGCGGGATACCGCTCAGGACCCCTCTCATCCCCGCCTCTGGGACGCTCACGAAGGAGGCGCTCGGTGAGGTCGAGGGCGTCTACGGGGCGATGCTGCCCAAGACTACTACCCCCGCGCCGCGGGCCGGAAACCCGCCGCCGCGCGTCGCGGAGACTTACGCCGGGATGGTCAACTCCATCGGTCTCCAGAACCCGGGCGTGGAGCGGTTTCTAGAGGGTCTCGACGCCTTCGATATAGGGTTGCCCCTCTTCGTCTCAGCCGCGGGGGACACCTTGGAGGAGTTCGGCGCGCTCTGCGAGCGCCTCGGCGCCGATGAGAGGATCTCCGCCATAGAGCTGAACCTGTCGTGCCCCAACGTCGAGTGCGGCGGGCTCACCTTCTGCGCGGGCCCCGCCTCCGTCGAAGAGGTGGTCGCGGTGTGCCGCCGGGCAACCGGCAAGCCCATCTTCGCCAAGCTCACCTTCGAAGGTGTGGTCGAGAACGCCAGGGCCGCCGAGTCCGCCGGGGCCGATGCGCTCACCATCATGAACACCATCCCCGCGCTCACTATAGACGCCCATCGACGTGAAGCCCTAGTGCGCGGCGGGCTCTCCGGCCCCGCCATAAAGCCCGTGGCGCTGCGGGCCGTCTACGACGTCTGTGGTGCCGTCGAGGTGCCCGTCATAGGTAGCGGGGGTGTGACGAGCGGGATCGACGTAGCCGAGTTCATGCTAGCTGGGGCAACGGCGGTGCAGATCGGCACGGCCAGCTTCGTCCGCGACCCGAAGGAGATACTCAGCGAGTTGGCAAGTTACCTGGATAAGGTGGGGCTCGACACCGCGGACCTGATGGGAGCTCTATCTAGTTGAATCGCATGGAACCTGACCTGGTCAACCAATCCGCTCGCCTATCGACCGAAACCTCCTGATGCGCGTCCCTGCATGACGCGCGTTTGGTCACCGACCCTCATGTTGTGATCGGCTCTCGGTGTCTGATTAGGGAGGCCAGCCTTCCCGACTCCCTACCCAGGCGGGATTATGCACGGTTCTGAATACGGCCTTTCGAGAAAACTTCTTGCCGGAAGGTTGGGCGAATAGAGATGAGCGGCGCCATGAGCTGGCCACCGCTTGATCCTGAAGATCGGCCACTGATATTATCTGACCGTGGTCAGAGAAATCGGTCAGGACGGTGTGGCCCTGATCCGGCGCTTCAACCGGACTGTGACCGAACGCGTCGGCGCCCTTGAAGATTCGTTTCTGGGGCGCGACCGCCCGCTTGGTGCCTCACGCCTGCTGTGGGAGATTGGGGAGGACGGCGCGGACCTGCACGAACTACGTGGCCGGCTCGGGCTTGACTCGGGCTACGCGAGCCGGCTCGTACGTCGGCTGGAGAATGAGGGCCTCATCGTCGTCGAGGCGTACCCCACCGACCGGCGGCGGCGACGGCTTCGCTTGACCGCCGCTGGGCTAGCAGAGGCACGAGAGCTCGACCGTCTGTCGAACCTAGCCGCCACCGCGTTGCTCGATAAGGTGCCGGTCAGCAACCGTGAGCGGCTGTTGGCGGCGATCGCCGAGGTCGAACGGTTACTGCGGGCGACACTGGTGGACATCGCTGTCGAGGACCCCCGCCA
Organism: Rubrobacteraceae bacterium; assembly: GCA_029240775.1. Lineage (GTDB taxonomy): Bacteria > Actinomycetota > Rubrobacteria > Rubrobacterales > Rubrobacteraceae > JALYGY01. The sequence continues at coordinate 6,178 of JARDZQ010000215.1, forward strand.
TCCCGACGTCGTGTACTGCTTCACCCGCTACGCAAACGAGCTCGATGCCAGGTTTGCCGGAGGCTTCGATGCCGGCAGCAGCAGCTCGGTCAACCCGGAGGAGCTGACGCCACCGGCCGGCTACTGCGTGGTAGCCCGGCTGCGGAGTCTTCCTATCGGCTGCGGCGCGCTGAAGCTTCATGGCGCGGCACCCGCGGAACTCAAGAGGATGTGGGTCGATCCGCGTTTGCGCGGGCTCGGCGTCGGCCGTCGCCTGCTCGAGAGCCTCGAGGCACTGGCTCGCGGGAATGGAGCGCGGGTATTGCATCTCGAGACCAACCGTGCCCTTGAGGAGGCGATCGAGCTGTACCGCAGGGCCGGGTTTGTGGAGGTTGCTCCGTTCAACGACGAGCCCTACGCCCACCACTGGTTCGAGAAGCTGCTCTGACCGCCGCCGGTCGGCTGGACCGGTGTGGGCCGAAGGGACCATGCGCCCGGTCCTCCGCCGCGCCGATGTGCGCTGAGGTGCAGGTCGAGTTCCGCAGCGTGTGGCATCCCTCGTGGGCTGACCTGCGCCCCGTGTCAGCGGGGGCGACCCAGCCGGCCAGCAGCTACGAGCTGCGCACCCAGACCCGGCGGGCGGCGG
>JARDZQ010000216.1 GCA_029240775.1 Rubrobacteraceae bacterium
CCCCGATCATGCCGTCCACGGACCGCAGGGACGCGAGGCGCTTGCGGTAGAGGTCCCCCAGGTTCTGCGCCTCCTGGTAGGTGAGCTCGGGTCTGCGTACCTTGCCGGGCTTGTCGAAGACGATTCTCTCGTCGAAGGAGTGGGCGCGCGGCAGAGCCCTGCCGTCGAACATGCCTTCGTGGCGCTTGGCCGCGTAGGCCGGGGTGTGGGGCGCGTTGGTCGCCACGTATGCGAAGAACGGACGGTCGCCCTCCTCCTGGGCCCTGACGAAATGGACGGCCTTCTCTTTCAGCAGGTCGGTGTCGTGTATCCGGTCGCGGTTATAAGCCTCGATGCTGCCGTTCTCGTTGAGCCGGTACTCACCTCCCGGGCTGTAGTAGTTGCCTAGCCAGCCGAACCACCTATCCCAGCCGGGGGGGACGTACTTCGTATCCTCATAGCCGTTCATGTACTTGCCGAAGTAGGCTGTGTAGTAGCCGGCATCGTCGAGCCACGTGGCGACCGTCGAGCGGTCGAGCCCCTCGCCGCGGAACTTCTCGTGCCCGCCCAGCGGCGGGGAGTTGGACCGGATCCCGGTGTTGTGCGAGTACTGGCCGCGCAAGAACGTCGCGCGACTGGGGCAACACAGGGGATCCGTGACGAAGGCGTTCTCGAAGGTGGTGCCCTGATCTACCATCAGCGACTGGAGCTCGGGCATGAACGAGGTCGAGCCGGCGTCCAGGTCGTCGGTGAGGATGAAGACGACGTTGGGCCTCTCCCTGGCCTGCGCGGAGCCCCCCTCGATCTGGCCCTGCGGCAGGCCGACACCGAACACGACGACCAGCGCCGCCAGCACGAAGGCCCGTAGAGACCCGGAGCTCGACATGCCAGGAAAACTAGCACCGTTCCCGGCGCGGCGCACCTTTTTGCGGCCCCTCAGTCCCCCTCGGCGGCGCGGCATCCGTCGCCGGAGCAGTCCCGCAGCAGCTCGAGGCGTCTCTCGAGGTTTTCGAGTAGAGCTTGGTCAGCCGTCTTGTGGACGCTCCGGAGCTGGCGCGGGTCCTCGCGCAGCTCATAGAGCTCCTTCTCGCCCGTGGCGTGTTCCACGTAGGTGTACCGGGGCGTCCTCAGCCCCGCCCACTCGTGCCCGGCGAAGTGCTCGATAAGCAGCCGCTCTCTCCACGAAGCCGACGGAGCATCCTCGAGCAGCGGCGCCAGCTCCCGCCCGTCTGCGCCGGGGAGCTCGACCCCGCCCCATGCCGCGAAGGTGGGCGCCAGGTCCACATTGGCGACGAGCTCGTCGCGCTTCTCGTCCCGTGGCACCCCCGGCCCCCGCACCACGTAAGGTACCCTGACGGCCCCCTCGTAGGGGAGGCCCTTGGCCGTGAGGTTGTGCTCCCCAAGGAGCCAGCCGTTGTCCGTCGTGTAGACGATGTAGGTGTTCTTCATCTCGCCCGTGGCCTCCAGGCGTTTCAGCAGCTTCCCGACGAGGTCGTCCACGTCCTGCAGGGTCTCCAGCTTCCCCTCGTAATCCTCGCGCAGCCTGCGGGTACGTTTCTCGTCGAGCGGAGGGGCGTTACGGATGATGGCTGGCTTGTCCGAGACGTCTTCCTCCCCGAAGCCGGGCAGATCCACGCCGTTGAAGTCGTTGCGGTGGTTGTCGGAGGGGTAGTGGGGACCGTGGGGAGCGCGCGTGCCGACGACCATGAACCAGGGACCTTCGTGCTCGCCAATGTACTCGGCGGCCCTGTCCGCCGTGAGGTCCGTCTCGTTGGTGTGGGCGTGGGTGTAGGTGAGTACCCGTCCCTGATCATTTATGTCATAGGACCGGTCGGCGGCGGTGCCCGAGTACACGAACCAGCGGTCCCACCCCGGGGGTACGTAGCGCCCCCTGTACTCGTTGAAGTACTTCCCGAAATACGCGGTTGAGTAGCCCGCCTCCTTCAAACGGGTCGCTATGGTATCCCCGTCGAGCTCGCGGAACTTCTCGGCTCCGCCGCCGGGGAAGGAGTTGGTCCTTACGCCGTGGTTGTGCGCGTACTCGCCGGTGAGGATCGTGGCTCTAGACGGGCAGCACAGGGGATCTGTGACGAAGCCCTGCTTGAACGTCACGCCCTTGTCCATCAGGCCCTCGCGCAGCTTGGGCATCTCGGCCAAGGTCTTTGCCGGCTGATCGTCTGTCAGGATGAGGAGCATGTTGGGGCGCTCGCGGGCGGGGTCCTGCTCCGAGCGGTCGGGGACCATGCTGAGGCTGACGGCGAAGAGCAGCGCGCAGGCCAAGAGGGCCCTGAGAGGCCACGAAGTCAGCATCGCGAGAAGGCTAACATCTGTCCCCGCGGCGCGCATCCCGGGACTGTTCCCCAGGCGTTTGCCTCCGGCCGCTTTTATGCGACCATATGTTGCGCGATCAGCGGAGGAAGTAAAGGTTGCCGTGAGACGGAGATCCACAACCCCGTGTTTGAGCTCGTGAAGGCCCGGGCCTTAGACCTCGCGCGCCTCCTGCGGCGGACCGCCAAGAGGAGCCGCTCGCTCAAGCAGGCCCGGCGCCGGCTGGCGGGCGCTCGCCAGCGGGCGAGCCTCGAGATCTCTGGCCTGCGCTCGGTCTTTTCGGGTAGCTGGTCCCAAGAGAGCGGCGTGGATCCCGCGAACATGATCTGGATCTTCGGCTCCGGGCGCAGTGGCAGCACCTGGCTCAGGAGCATGATGGGCGAGATGGGCGGTCATCGGGTCTGGGACGAGCCGATGGTCGGCAGGCTCTTCGGCGAGTTCTATGCTCGGGCTCCGCAGGAAAACTCGCGCTCCGCCGACTTCATCATGGGTGAGCCGATCCGCAAAGGGTGGACGAGATCCATCAGGAACTTCGTGCTCGACGGGGCCAGCTACTCAAACCCTCGCCTCCGACCCGACGACTACCTGGTGATCAAGGAGCCCAACGGTTCCGTAGGCGCTGCGCTGCTCATGGAGGCGCTGCCCGAGAGCCGCATGATCCTGCTGGTCAGGGACCCCAGGGACGTGGTCGCCTCTGTCCTGGACGCCGCTAGAGAGGGAGGCTGGCTGTACGAGAGCCGCAACGGAGAAGCCTCGAAGAGGCGCTCACCCGCCGACAAGGGGCCGAGTGCGTTTGCAGCAGAGAGAGCCAGGGTGTACCGGCGGGGTGTTGAGAGCGCTAAGGCCGCGTACAATGCTCACCGAGGTCCCAAGGTCCTGATCAGGTACGAGGACCTTCTCGCCGACACTCTGGGCACCATGCGGCGACTCTACGCTACGTTGGATATAAGCGTAGATCAAGAAAGACTGGCTAGGGCTGTGGAGAAGCATGCCTGGGAGAACGTGCCCGAGGAGGAGAAGGGGAGGGGCAAGTTCCACCGCAAGGCCACTCCGGGAGGCTGGAAAGAAGACCTAACCCCCAAGCAGGCGAAGCTAATTGAGCGCATAACCGCGCCCCTGCTCGAGGAGTTCTACCCAGGCGAAAGATAGGCTTGAGGGCTTCTGAGCCGGTGCCGGTTCTTTGCTATTCTATTCCGGCGAACCAGTGAGATATGAGAAGTCGAAGAGGGACACCGAATGCCTGTAATAACGGAGCACTTGAGCATAGCGGCGCGCGGCATCAGGGTGTTCCTTAATCTGGAAGCCGGCATCACGCGCGTGGCAGAGGGTTCCGGGCTGCAAGGGCAACAGAGACAGGCGGCTCAGAGCGGGAAGTCCGCACAGGGTCGCCCCCAGCCCGCAGGCGGTCAGGTTTCGCGGTCTTCGGCGAAGGATGTAGGAGGCGTCGTCAACCCGGAGAACATCATCTGGATCTTCGGCTCGGGAAGAAGCGGCAGCACCTGGCTCTCATCCATGATGGGAGATATTAGCGGACAGACCCTGTGGGGTGAGCCATGGGTGGGGACGCTCTTCGGCAACTTCTACTACGAACAAGGTGAAGGTAGGCGCAACAATCCCCAGTTCATTTTGGGATCCCACAAAGAGAGCTGGATCGGGTCGATCAGAACCTTCGTCCTGAACGCCGCCGCTGCTACGTTCCCGAACCTGAATAAGGACGACTACCTGGTGATAAAGGAGCCCAACGGCTCGGTGGGGGCGCCGCTCTTGATGGAGGCGTTTCCCGAGAGCCGCATGATCTTGCTGGTCAGGGACCCCAGGGACGTGGTCGCCTCCAGCCTAGACGCGCGCAGCGAGGGAGGTTGGAACTTCGAGAGAAACAAGGACCGCCGCCAAAGGGACGGTAAGCAACCACCGAAGAAGGGCTCTGTGAGTTTTGCGGAAGGTCGTGCTAGGAGATATCTGCGAGGAATGGGCAACGCCAAGATGGCCCACGATGCCCACGATGGGCCGAAAACCTTGGTTCGCTACGAGGAGCTCAGGGCTGACACGCTTGGCACCATGAGACGCATATACTCTACCCTAGGCGTGACTGTGAACGAGGAGGAACTCGCCAGGGTGGTGGAGGAGCACTCCTGGGAGAACATCCCCCAAGAGGAGAAGGGGGACGGTAAATTTTACCGTAAGGCCTCTCCTGGCTCCTGGAGGGAGGACCTCACACCTGAGCAAGCCGACATGGTGGAGAAGGTTACTGCCCCGTTGCTCAAGGAGCTCTACCCGGAGAAGGCCTGATCGGCCACGCTCAGTTC
>JARDZQ010000217.1 GCA_029240775.1 Rubrobacteraceae bacterium
CCGCCCCCACCAGCCCGCTGACGAGCACAGAAGGAGGGAAGATGAGGCCGATCGCCGCGCCGACCGCGAGCCCGGCCCAACCGCCGTGCCGGGTCGGTTTCTCGATCTTGTCGACGATCTTTACCTTGCCTTTCTCGTTCTTGGTGATTACGGCGGCATCGTACGTGCCAACGAAATGTTCGCGGTGGAGTTCCTTGAGGGCGTCGAGATCCGCCTTGGCGTCATCGACGCTGTCGTATTCGCCCGCGTATAGGAACATCGGGTTGTCGCTCACGGTCTACTACTCCTTCCCGTTTCGCTTGATGCGATAGCGTCTTTCTCCGCGAACCGCCGCGGTGTTCGGGTCACTTGGTGCTGCGGGGCTTCGCTCCTTTCCCGCCCTTGTCGCAAAAAGCAAGCTTCCTCGACTGCCGGCCTACTTCTCTCATCTCGACTCGGTGGTCGGCAGTTATCGCCACCAATCGGTTCCGGCAGCTTTCCCTCACCTCCTCACCCAACCCTGCTACCGCTCGCTTCAGGGTGGCCCCGGACACGGAAGCTCAGGACGATCCACACCACGCCGAAGATCAGCGCGTAGATGCCGATCAGCCACACCAGCGAGAGCAGTCCCACGCCGGGCAAGACCGCCAGCAGCACCCCGAAGAGCACCGAGAGTACGCCGCTCAAGATCATCAGCCACTCGTTCTCTATCTCCCGCCTGAGCGAGATGGCCATGATCACCTTTAGGACGCCGGTGACGATTGCCCAGAGGGCGATAACGTACAAGAGCACCAAGGCCGTCATGCCCGGCCAAAAGAAGGTGAAGAGGCCAGCAAACACGCCGAGAACGCCCTCGACCAAGAGCAGCCACCTCCTCCCGCTCCCGGAGCCCCGTATGCCGGCGACGATTGCGAAGATTCCGTCCACAACGGCGTAGGCCCCGAAGAAGACGATGAGCACGTAGAGCGTCGGACCGGGCCAGAACAGCGCGGCCAGCCCGAATAGCACGGCGACGATGCCCCTTAGGAGCACCGCCCACCAGTTGCCGGCCAGCGCCGGTAGCGCAGGTTGTGGTTGCGTGTAGCTCATTGCTTTCTCCTTTCCTGCATCACGCCCGTCTCGCGTACAGCAATCTACTCTCGGTTCAAAAGGGTTTGCATCACCCATCGGAACTTCTCCCCTAGGGGATTTACCGAACGGATCCGGGACCAACGTGGACAAGACGCCGGATCACTGCTCCGGCAGCGAGCGGGGGCTGCAGGCAGGTTCTCCTCCCAGATAAGTACATCCAGGAGTCGGATGCTCCCGCGATCGGCCGTACTCTCCCGGTCAGCATCGCTCGCGGCTCCGACCCTTTCCTGCCAGACTGCGGGACTTATCTCCTGGTGCACTGCTCGTCCGTGATCCGCCCCGGTCGGGAACACGACCCGGATGTGCGGTCGCTTCCGGCGCGGGAGCCATGGGCCGACGACCGTAGGCGAGATGCCGTTGATGGTTGCCGAGTTAGTTCGATCCAGGCTACAATCAGCATGATATGTGGAAGCTGACGGGTCGAGGGTGCCCCGGGGTGGGAAGCGCCACCGAGTCAGGATGCCGTGGTCGTGGACAATAATCCATACGCCAGCGACGCTTATTCGACGGTCGTCAAGACCAAGCTGCTCAAGCCTTCGCCCCGCTCGGAGCATGTGCCGCGCCCTGGGTTGCTCGAACTCCTCGATGCAGGCTACGATCGCAGGCTCACCCTTATCGATGCCCCGGCCGGCTACGGGAAGACGACGCTTCTGGCCCAGTGGCGTCAAGCCTGGGAGCCCGACATACCATTCGCGTGGCTCTCACTCGACGATCAGGACAGCGACCCGGTCCGGCTGTGGAAGCACGTCGTAGAGGCGTTGCGCCGGGTCGCGCCGGAGGACGAATGGGGAGCCGATGTGCTGGAGGGGCTGGGCCTCGTTAAGACGAAGCACATCGATACGGTGGTCCCCTTGCTCATAAACGCCCTGACCGATCTCCCACATCGAGTGGTGCTGGTGCTCGATGACTATCACTGCATAGAGAGTAGTGATAGTCACGAGGCTATATCCTTCTTCATTGAGCACCTGCCCAACAGGGTTCATCTCGTCATTTCGACCCGCTCCGATCCGCCGTTGGGCATGGGGCGGCTGCGTGCGAGGGGAGAGGTGAGCGAGCTCCGCACTGAGCAGCTCGCCTTCTCCGAAGGGGAAGCCGCTCACTTGTTGAACGAGACAATGCGGCTGGACGTCGGGGCCGATGACCTCTCCGTGCTGCTGGAGCGTACCGAAGGGTGGCCCGCGGCGCTCTACCTCGCCGCCCTCTCCTTACAGAACAGGGAGGACAAGCACGCCTTCATCGAATCGTTCGGGGGCAGCAACCGCTACATCGTCGACCTATTGGCGGAGGAGGTTCTGGCGAGTTTCCCCCACGAAACGAGGGAGTTCCTGCTCAGGACGTCGGTGCTTAGGAGGATGACGGGCCCGCTCTGCGACGCCGTTGCGGGTATGGAGGGTTCGAGCCATCTCCTGCGCGAGCTCGCGCACTCCAACCTGTTTGTGGTTCCGCTTGACGAGCCGGGTGAGTGGTATCGCTACCACCATCTCTTCTCCGACTTCCTGCTCTACGAGCTCGAGAGCAGCCGGCCGAATCTGGCGCCTGTTCTGCGCAACCGGGCGAGCGTGTGGGCGGAGGGCGCGGGGCTCTTCGATAGTGCTATCCGCCAGGCCGTCGCGGCGGCGGACGACGAGCGCGTGGGCATGCTGATCTCGCGCCACTGGTTCGGGTACGTGCTCGCCGGCCAGGCAGCGACCGTGGAACGGTGGCTCGAGGCGTTGCCCGAAGCATCCATCGATTCCGACGCGGCGCTTGTCCTGGTGAAAGCATGGCTGTGTGCGCTGTCTGGTCGACGGGGGGAGGCCGAACGCTTTTTGGCCCTCGCCGAGAGCAACTCCTACGAAGGACGGCTGCCTGACGGCACCGCCTCGGTAGAGTCGGGGATAGCCCTCATCCGGGGCGTCTTCAGCCTCGGTGGCGTCCAGGTGATGCTTGAAGCGGCCCAGCGTGCCGCGGAAATGGAGTCTAAGCAGACCTCGCCGCGCACCGCGTTGGCGTATCTCGGATTGGGACTTAGCCTGCACTACAGCGGGGCCATCTCGCGGGCCCGGAGGCCACTCGAAGAGGGTCTTCGACTCAGCAGGGAAGGCCAGCCCGTGTTGCGGATCGTCTTGTTGTCTGCCCTGTCGTTCGGTGCCGGAGACGAAGGTCACCTGGAAGAGGCGGCGTCGCTCGCGCGCGAGGCGCGCGGGTTAGTGGAGAGGTTCAGGCTTCAAGATGTTCCTCAATCTACATCAGCCAGCACGGCGCTCGGTTGTGCGCTCGCGAAACGCGGTAAGCTCGCCGAGGCTCAGGTCGAACTGGAGGACGGTCTCTTGGTGCGGCGGCGGCTTCCCGGCCTGAACCCCTGGCCCACGATGTTTGGGCTCCTGGCTCTCGCACAGGTACGCTTCGCTCGCGGAGACCGAGGTGAGGCTCGGGAGGTACTCACCGAGGCCAGAGCCATCTTGGAGCAGAATCCCGACGCCGGCATGTTCCCCGAGCTTGTGGAGCGCCAGGAGCGCAAGCTTCGCAGGATTAGGCGGCGCGACGGATCGCTCGACGGGGAGCTCACGGAGCGCGAGCTCGATGTGCTCGGGCTCCTCGCCGGCGAGCTGTCCACGCGCCAGATGGCCCAGAGCCTCTACGTCGCCCCCAGCACGGTGAGGACCCAGATCAAGTCCATCTACCGCAAGCTCGGGGCCTCCTCGCGCGAGGAGGCCGTGGAGGAGGCCCGCGACAGGGGGCTCGTCTAGCCCCTCCCGCGTTTCCCCTAGGGGAAACGCGCCGGTAGGCGACGACAGACCATCATGGCGCGCCCTACGCTCTTGGAGAGCACGAGCCGGTTGCGATCAGGGGACCAACTTGGGTACGAGGTCTGATTACCGGATAGTGGTACGCGCAGAGCCACCCAATCCTTTGCGCTCTGACCGAGGCGGACAAGCTTTCCGTATAACCTCAACGGCAAGGAGCAACGATGGCACTCGAAAATCCGGCACTCAACGATCGCTCCTTCGAGCGGGGGATCGAAGAGGCTGACGCCGAGCACCGCGGCATGACCGCCGCCGGCACCTACGCCATCACCGGCGTGCTACTTGTGATCGCGTTGGCCGCGGCGGCTTTCGGCTGGTCGCAGGTCGAGATCGTCAACGTGGACGGACGGCAAGAGGCCCTGACCCCCGCCTGGACATGGCTCGTCTTCTTGCTCACCTTCGTAGTCGCCATCGTGGGCGCCTTCGCCTACAAGGCCGCGCCAATAACTTCCGTACTGTACGCGATAGGTGAGGGTTCGCTGCTGGGCATCGCTTCCCGCTACTACGACCTAAGGTTCGACGGGATCGTCTCGCAGGCGCTGGTGGCCACGTTGTGCATATTCTTGGCGGTGTTCCTCCTGTACAGCCTCCGCGTCGTCAAGGTCACCTCACGGTTCGCAACGGCGGTCATAGCGGCGACAGGTGGTTTTCTGCTGCTCTACACGGTGGTGTGGTTGCTGTCGCTGCTCGGGGTGAACTTCTCGTTCC
>JARDZQ010000218.1 GCA_029240775.1 Rubrobacteraceae bacterium
CTTCGAGAATCAGGGCGTGATGGCTCTGCTCGGTGCCGGGGCCTTCACCGTCACGAGCGAGGAGGAGCGTGCCTGCGCAATTATGCTCCAGATGGTCTCGCTCACGAAGGCGTCATCTCCTCTACCGTGCTATAGCCCACCCGCTGCGAGAACGGGCAGACAGGGATGTGGTACACGACCGGCGTCCGGGGCTCGTGCCCGACGGCGACCCGGCTCGCGGCTTCTCTCGACGCGCAGGCTCCTCTTTACTCGATGTGGCCGTCGGAGGGTGGCAGACCGGGCCGCCGGGCTTCGCCCGATGCTGCATGCAGGATGGCCTGCGCGGGTTAGTGCGTTCGGCGGTTTGCTAAGATTAGGAGAGGTGGAGGAGCGGTTCTGTTCCTCTGAGGGAGAGTGGAGCTTAGGAGGAGGTCTATGGCTGTCGAAGAGACCCGGACCTGCCACGAGTCGTTGGGGCTCGACGAGGAAGACCTGCTGAAGATCTACCGCAACATGCTCCTCGCTCGCAGGGTGGACGAGCGCTCCTGGATCCTCAACCGCCAGGGCAAGGCGGCGTTCGTGATCTCCTGCCAGGGGCAGGAGGGCTGCCAGGTCGGCGCCGCCTACAACCTGCGCCCCGGCTACGACTACGTCTACCCTTACTACCGCGACCACGGCATCGTGATGACTTTAGGCATGACCGCCCGCGACGAGCTGCTCGCGCTCCTCGGCAAGAAGGAGGACCCGAACAGCGGAGGGCGCCAGATGCCGGGCCACTTCTCGAGCCGCGAGCTGAACATCGTCACCGCCTCGGCCCCTATCGGGGTGCAGTATCCGCAGGCCGCCGGGAGCGCTCTGGCCTTCAAGATGCGCGGCGAGGACGGGGTCGTGCTCGCGTGCGGCGGGGAAGCCTCGACCAGCGAGGGCGACTGGCACGAGGCGATGAACATGGCCGGCATCCACGACCTGCCCCTTATCTTCCTGATCCAGAACAACGTCTACGCGATCTCCGTCCCCGAGCCCTTGCAGGTTGCCGGCTCCATAGCGAAGCGGGCCGAGGGCTACGGCTTCCCCGGGCACCAGGTAGACGGGAACGACGTGCTCGCCGTCTACGAGGTCGCGAGGGAAGCCGTGGACCGTGCTCGCAGGGGCGAAGGTCCGACCCTCATAGAGGCCAAGACCTACCGGATGACCGCCCACTCCTCCGACGACGACGACCGCAGGTACCGCGAGCGCGAGGAGATCGAAGGGTGGCGCCAGAAGGACCCTATCGTCCGCTTCGAGAGGTACCTGATGGAGAACGGGGTCATGAGCGAGGAGAGGAAGGAGGAGATCGGGCAGCAGATAAAGGACGAGGTTGCGAAGGCTAGCGAGTACGCCGAGAACGCCCCCTTCGCCGATCCCGAGGAGGCGATGGAGCGCGTCTACGCGGAGGCTTAAAGCGATGACCGAGAAGAACCTGCTGCAGGCCATCCACGACGGGCTCGCAGAGGAGATGCGCTCCGACGACACCGTCATGGTAATGGGCGAGGACGTCGGGAGGGCGGGCGGCGTCTTCAGGGTGACACAGGGGCTCCAGGAGGAGTTCGGGCCCTTCAGGGTCATGGACACGCCGCTCGCGGAGAGCCTGATCGTGGGCTCCGCTATCGGCCTCTCGGTGAACGGGATGCGCCCGGTGGCCGAGATACAGTTCGCGGACTTCATCCCGCCCGCCTTCGACCAGATCGTCAGCGAAGCAGCCCGCTTCTACTACCGCTCGAACGGCGCGTGGAACGTGCCCATAACCATCCGGGCTCCCTACGGCGTGGTGCCAGGCGGTGCGCTCTACCACTCCCAGAGCGTCGAGGCGTACTTCTGCAACACACCGGGCCTCAAGGTTGTAGCCCCGACCTTCCCCGCAGACGCAAAGGCAATGATCAAGAGCGCCATCCGCGACCCGAACCCCGTCCTCTTCTTGGAGCACAAACGGACCTACCGCCTCATAAAAGAGGATGTCCCAGACGACGACTTCGAGGTACCTCTGAGCAAGGCCAGGGTGCACCGCGAAGGGACCGACCTCACGGTGGTCTCCTACGGGCTGACGCTCTACACGGCGCTGCAGCTCGCGCAGAAGATCTCGGACGAGGAGGGTATAGAGACCGAGGTCGTCGAGCCGCGGACGCTCTACCCACTGGACAGAGAGACGATCCTGGACTCGGTGAAGAAGACGGGCAAGATCCTCGTTATCTCGGAGGCGAACCTCACGGGCTCTGTTGCAGGGGAGATCGCGTCTATCGTGGCTCATGAGGCCTTCGAGTGGCTCGACGGGCCGGTGATGAGGCTCGGGGCGCCGGACATCCCGGCGGCGGCCTTCGCCAAGCCGATGATGGACTTCTTCGTTCCGAGCGCGGAGAAGATAGAGTCGGCGATGCTCGAGCTGGCCCGCTACTGATGGACTTCCGAGCATATAACCGGGAAGCGTGGGACCGCGAGGTCGAGCGCGGCGACCAGTGGACCGTCCCCTTCGGCCCTGACGTCATCGAGGCCGCGCGAGAGGGTCGCTGGGAGGTCCTGCTGACCGAGGCCAAGCCGGTCCCGCGTGACTGGTTCCCCGATCTTAGAGGGGCGGATGTCTTGTGTCTCGCCTCTGGTGGCGGGCAGCAGGGGCCGGTCCTCGCGGCGGCGGGCGCGAACGTCACCGTGCTTGACAACTCGCCCGGCCAGCTCGGCCAGGACCGGCTCGTCGCCCAGCGCGAGGGGCTGGATCTGGAGACGGTCCAGGGCGATATGGCCGACCTCTCGCGGTTCGCCGACGAGAGCTTCGACCTCGTCTTCCACCCCGTCGCCAACCTCTTCGTGCCGGAGGTACGCCCGGTCTGGGCCGAGGCCTACCGCGTGCTGCGCTGTGGGGGCGTTCTGCTGGCCGGGTTCCTCAATCCCGCGGTCTATATCTTCGATCTGGAGCTGGTGGACAACACTGGAGAAGTCCGGGTGAGGTACTCGTTGCCCTACGCCGACGCGACGAGCAAGAGCGAGGAGGAGGCGAGGCGGCAAATCGAGCGTGGGGACCCCCTCGAGTTCAGCCACACGCTGGAGGACCAGATCGGGGGTCAGATCGACGCGGGGTTCGTGATCGCCGGCTTCTACGAGGACCGCCACCGCGACGACCCGATCGCGGCCCATATGCCCACCTACATCGCCACGCGGGCGATCAAGTAAGGAGGAGAGGTGGCGACACCCGTAACGATGCCCCAACTCGGGGAGAGCGTGACGGAGGGAACTATAACCCGCTGGCTGAAGGCTGAGGGCGACGAGGTCTCACTGGACGAGCCCCTCGCTGAGGTGGACACGGACAAGGTGAACGCCGAGCTCCCCTCGCCGGTGGCCGGCACGATCGAGAAGCTTCTCGTCTCGGAAGGAACCACCGTTGACGTCGGCACCGAGATAGTGCTGGTCGCAACGGACGCCGGGGAGTCCCCGGAGCCCCAGCCCCGCGAGGACGTGGCAGACGAGGCCCTCACCGAGGAGCGGTGGAGGACGCCGAGACGCTGCGGCTGCAGCGGTCCTCGCCGGTCGTCCGTCGGCTCGCCGCCGAGCATGACGTGGACATCTCGGAGATCTCCGGCACCGGCACCGGCGGCCGGGTGACGAAGAAGGATATCGAGAGCTTTATCGAGGAGCGCGAGGCCGCTCCGGCGGTCGCCGCGAGGGCGGAGGCTCCCGTGGCGCAACCCGAGCGAGCGGTGGTCCACGACGGCGACGAGGTTCTGGAGCTCACGAGCATCAGGCGGGCCATCGCCAACCGCATGGCGCAGAGCAAGGCCGAGATACCGCACGCCTGGACGCTCGTCGAGGTGGACATGACGGGGCTCGCGGCGCTGCGCGAGAAGGAGAAGTCAGCCTTTGCGGAGCGAGAGGGCATAAAATTGACCTACCTCCCGTTTATCGTCAAGGCCGCCGTGGCGGCTCTCAAGGAGCAGCCGGTTCTCAACTCCGTGTGGGACGGGGACAGGATCGTCCTGAGAAAGCAGATAAACGTCGGGATCGCGGTAGATCTGGAAGAAGGAGCCCTCGTAGTCCCCGTGATCCGCAACGCCGACGAGCTCAACATCGTCGGCCTCGCCCGCAGGATAGACGATGTGGTGAAGCGGGCCAGGAACAAGCAACTCGGCACTGAGGACATATCGGGGGGCACCTTCACCGTGAACAACCCCGGCGCCCTAGGTAGCGTCGCCTCCACCCCGATCATCAACCACCCGCAGGCGGCCATTTTGCAGGCCGAGGCTGTCGTCAAGCGGCCCGTCGTCATGGACGACGCCATAGCAATCCGGAGCATCATGAATCTGGAGGTCTCCTTCGACCACCGCATCTTGGATGGCGGCGTCGCTTTGCGCTTCCTCAACGCGGTCAAAGGGCGGCTCGAAGCTTACGGTCCCGACAGCGGCATCGGGTAAGTCTTGAACGAAGGCCGCGCCGAGCCGCCAGCAGATCCCGGATTCGAGAAGCTCCTGGAGGCGGTGCTGCGACGTATCGACCGCGAGGACCTGGCGCGCCTGGTGCAGGACCTCATCCGCATCCCGAGCGTCTACCGCCCCGAGGAAGCCGAAGGCAACGAGGCTCGCGCCGCCCGGTTTCTCACGGACTACCTCGAGCGCGAGGGTTTCGAGGTGAACGTGGAGGCGGTCGCGCCGGGGCGCCCGAACGTGTGGGCGGCGTGGGAGGGGGAGAGGCCGGGGAAGACTCTGCTCTTCGAGGCTCACACGGATGTCGTGACCGAGGGGCGGGCGGAGGACTGGGAGCATCCGCCGTTCGGGGCGGAGCGGGCCGGGGAGAGGATCTACGGCCGCGGCGCGTGCGACACGAAGGGGAACCTGGCGGCGGCGGTCTTGGCTGTAAAGGCGATCAAGGACTCGGGAGTTCCGTTTCCCGGTAAACTCACCCTCTGCCATCCGGTGGACGAGGAGGGGATGATGGCCGGGATCAAAGCCTTCATCGAGCATGGGCACGCCGAAGGGGTGGACGGGGCCGTTATCTGCGAGCCGGAGGAGAACCAGCTCTGCGTAAGGCAGAAGGGAGCTCTACGGGTCGAGGTCACGTTCCGCGGAAGGATGGCGCACGGGGCGATGCCCCAGAGCGGCGTGAACCCCGTCACGCGGGCTGCGCGCTTCGTCGTCGCGGTCGAGGAGCTGGAGAGGGAGGAGGTAGAGCGTCACGGCGAGGACCCGTTTCTCGGCGTCCCGAGCCTCACGCCGACCATCCTCATGGGCCCCGACTTCGGAGAGCCCCAGATCAACGTGATCCCCGCGAGCGCCTACGTCGCCCTGGATATCCGCACGGTCCCGAGCCAGTCACACGAAGAGCTCGTCCGGCGTCTC
This sequence comes from Rubrobacteraceae bacterium, assembly GCA_029240775.1. GTDB lineage: Bacteria > Actinomycetota > Rubrobacteria > Rubrobacterales > Rubrobacteraceae > JALYGY01. The sequence goes on from JARDZQ010000218.1 coordinate 5,334, forward strand.
GAGGAGTGCCTCAAGGAGCTGGGGTCCGAGGACCCTGACTTCGACGCGAGGCTGGAGGTGATCGAGGAGCGCCCGCCGACGGAGACCCCGATGGAGAACCCGCTGGTGCGCGCCATGGCCGCGGCGCACCGGTACCTCACCGGGGAGGAGCCGCGGTACAACGGTGTGCCCGGCGCGACGGACGGGACTTACTTGAGCACGTGGGCTGGCGTTCCCATCGTCACGACGGGGGCTGGGGAACGTGAGATCCCGCACCACGCGGACGAGTGGGTCAGCGTGGAGGAGCTACTGACCACCTGCAAGCTCTACGCGACGACCGCCATGTACTACTGCTACGGAGAGGATGCGCATGTTTGACTACCGCTCGATGTTCGACCTCACAGGCAAGAAAGCGCTCGTGGTGGGCGCGGGCCGGGGGATAGGGGAGGCGGGAGCGCACGCCCTCGCGGCCTTCGGGGCCATCGTCTTCTGCGCCGACGCCGACGCCGAGGCCGCAGAGAGCACCGCCGAGGAGGCCCGCTCTCAGGGGTGGAAGGCTGAGGCGGTCGAGCTCGATATGCTCGACCCCGAGAGCGTGCGCGCCGCAGCGGAGCGCGTGGGTACGCCCGACGTGCTCGTCAGCACGCCGAGCATCAACGTCAGGAAGCCGCTCCTGAAATACACCGACGAGGAGTTCGACCGGGTCGTGGATTTGAACCTGAAAGGGACTTTTCGTCTGGTCCGGGAGTTCGGGCCCGAGATGGTCGGGCGCGGGTCGGGGAGCATCATCGCCTTCTCGAGCATCCGGGCTCAGGTCGTCGAGCCGGGGCAGGGGGTGTACGCGGCGACCAAGTCCGGGACCGTGCAGATGCTCCGCGCTCTGGCGGCCGAGCTCGGACCAAGAGGCGTGCGGGTCAACACCATAGCGCCGGGCGTGGTCGAGACGCCGCTGACGGCCCAGATCAAGGAGGACCCGGACTGGTGGAACTCCTACGCGCGGAAGTCCATCCTCGGGCGCTGGGCCAGGCCGCACGAGATGGCCGGCATGATCGTCTACCTCGCCTCGGACGCCAGCTCCTACGTCACCGGCGCCTTCATGCTCGTGGACGGTGGCTGGACGGCGGCCGACGGGCGCTTCACCCCGCCTTTGTAGGCGGTTTGACAGGCCGCACGTAGCTGCGGATACTTCACGCGGGCTCAAGCAAACGGAGGTACGAACGTGGCGGCGAATTCGGGTAGCGGTCGGGGGGGCTCGGTCTTCAGCCTGAGCGTGCGTCAGATCGTCATAGCCGGGATCCTCGGCGGAATCGCCATCTTCCTCGGCGCGACCCAGCTCGGGTTCATCCCCGTGCCCAACCTCTCGGGCCGGGCGACTATCATGCACGTGCCCGTGATCCTGGGCGGCGCACTCGAAGGCCCTGTGGTTGGCACCATCGTCGGCCTCATCTTCGGCATCTTCTCTTTTATCCAGGCGGACGTCCCCTTCTTCAGGGACCCGCTGGTCTCAATCTTGCCGCGGTTGCCGATCGGGATCGTGGCCTGGGCTGTCTTCGCTGCCCTTCGCAGCCGCAGCCTGGACCTGGCTTCGGCCGCGGCCGGCGTCCTGGGCTCCCTGACGAACACCGTCGGGGTCCTCGGGATGGCTGTGCTGCTCGGGTATCTGCCGCTCGCCGCGACCGTGCCTATATTGCCTCAGGCCATCGCCGAGGCGGTCCTGGCCGCGGTCGTTACCGTCGTAGTCGTGCGGGGTGTGATGCTCTTTAGAAGCGGGCGCACCACGGCGCCTGAGGTGGACCCCGACAGAGAGCGCCGCTACTAGCGGAAGAAGCTCTGGCGCGATGATCGAGATAGAGGGGGTCTCGTTCGCCTACAGGACGGGTGAGGCGGACGCGGTACCTGCGCTGCGGGAGCTGGAACTGAGGATCGGGGCCGGCCAGCTCGTGGCGATCATCGGTCACAACGGCTCGGGGAAGAGCACGCTCGTCAAGCTCCTGACCGCCGTTCTGCATCCGCTTGAGGGTGAGATCCGGATAGACGGCATCCCGGTGCGCGAGGAGAACCAGTGGGAGATCAGGGAGCGGGTGGCGGTTGTCTTCCAGGACCCCGACGACCAGCTGATCATGAACCGCGTCGCCGACGACGTGGCCTTCGGCCCCGAGAACCTGGGGCTTGCGCGCGAGGAGATAGAGCGGCGCGTCGCGTTCGCGCTAGGGGCGCTTGGGTTGGAGGGGATCTCGGGAACCCTCATCGAGGATCTCTCCCCGGGAGAGAAACAGAGGGTCGCTATCGCGGGCGCCCTGGCCATGCAGCCACACTTCCTGATCCTCGACGAGCCGACCTCGCTCTTGCCCGCCCCCGTGGCGGTGCGACTGATCTCCACGATCAAAGACCTAAACCGCCGCGAGGGGATGGGCGTTCTCCATGTGACCCACTCGATGTCTGAGGCCGTCCTTTTCGACCGCGTCGTGGTGCTGGACGAGGGCCGGCTGGTCATGGATGGCGCCCCGGCCGAGGTCTTCCGGCGTGTGGACGAACTGCGCGAGATCGGGCTCGACGTGCCCCTCGCCGCGAGCCTCGCCCACAGGCTGCGCTCCCGCGGTGTACCCGTCGAGGGCGACATCCTCGACCTGGCGGACCTGCGGGCCGCGCTCACGAAGGCACCCCGAAGGCGAACGAGGCTATAAGAGACATATCGTTGTCCATCCGCCGCGGCGAGCGCGTCGCGATAGTCGGTCCCACGCACTCGGGAAAGTCCACCGTCGTCGACTCCTTCGCCCACCTCCTGCGCCTCAAGGGTGGACAGGTCTTCTACGACGGCGAGGACGTAGCCGCGCCGGGCTACGATCGGGCGGCGCTGCGCCGGCGAGTGGGCATAGTCTTCCAGCAGCCCGACTCGCAGCTCATAGAGGACGTCGTCGGCGCGGACGTAGCCTTCGGCCCGACCGCCGCGGGGATACCCGCCGAGGAGACGCGCCGGCGCGTCGAGGAGAGCCTGGACTCCCTGGGACTACCCTACCCGGAGTTCCGTCTCAGGTACGTGCACGCCCTCTCCGGCGGCCAGCGCCGCCGGGTCGCGATAGCGGGTGTGATCGCCATGCGAACCCCGGTCCTGGTGCTCGAC
>JARDZQ010000219.1 GCA_029240775.1 Rubrobacteraceae bacterium
AGGAGTATCGCCGCAGCCATCGCCAGGGCCACGACGGCCCCGATCTGGAGCGGTCCCGTCCCGATTGCGAGCGCGATGAGGTCCGCCACGGCGAGCCCGCACGCGACCCCGAAGACCAGCTCGGCCGCCCTCCTCCCCGACCGCGACGCCGAGCGAGACGATGGCCGCGAAGAATGGCTGCTCGTGCCCGAGCACCGTCGCCGCGATGAACCAGGCCACCGTCGCGGCCACCGACGTCTGAACGATGGGCCGCGCCCCAACCCGGAGCCGCCCGAACGCCATCTCCAGCCGCCGGCGCAAGGCCCACATGCTGCCGTTTATCCTCGTCTCCGTCAGTACGCCCAGGCTCATCGGCCAGTCACCCCCTCCGTAAGAAGCGCTTCTCGTAACTATGTGCTATGCGCACACAACTGCAAAACTAATACGAGTCTGCCTGGGATCAAGGGAGTTTAACCGATGTTTTGCCGGACTGTTACCGAGTTGTTATCCGGGGCCGCGAACGCGGGCCTGCGTGCCGCTCACAATCCTACCCTCGGGGGTGTCTGCTTGTCACCTTCCACGCTTCTCCGCTCTCATGTGATCCAGGTCAAACGAGTGTACAATCTCTCTATGACCGTGTTTCGCTACGGGCGCGAGCACTACGAGGAGGGGGAGTACGTCCGCCACAAAGAGGCGGTACCCGGTGACAGCCTCGACCCCGTGGTGCGCATCGTGGAGGATCTGGGGACGATCGAGATCCCCTGCGGCAAGGTGGACTGCCGCGCCAACTGCCTGGAGTACCTGGTCCGTTCGTCCCGTAGAAGCGAGGACTACGCTCTGGCAGAGTGCAAGCTCTCGCCGCTAGTGAGTATCATTTAGAGCTGTCAGCTATCAGCTTCTTCTCTGACGGCGATGCTCCCAACGCAAGACCGAGACCTGGTTCTACGCCAGCGGGAGCGCATCCGTCGAACGGTCGTTTCTCCTACCTTACTCCTGACAGCTGACGGCTAAGAGTCCTCCAGCTCGTAGTGCTTCTGCTCGCGCGGACGGTCGCCCTCGTAGAGGCGCTGCAGCAGGCCGCCGGCGACGGGCGAGAGGAAGAGGCCGGTGAGGCCGGCGGGTAGGAGGTCGCGGGCGATGGTCCAGACGACGAGGAGCGGGGTCCCGGTCGGGAAGTTGGAGGCGCGTATGAGGCGCAGAGGGTCGAGGACACCGCCGGCGGGAAGGATGCCGGTGGCGTAGGCGCCCAGAGTGAGGAGGCCGGAGATCACGCCCATCAGCAGCGCGAGCGCGAGGCTCAGGGTGAGGCGTGATGCGGAGGGGTTGCCGTCGCCGGAGCCGCGCCTAAGGAGCAGGAGGCCACCGAAGATGGGGGCGGCCATGAGGCCGGAGATCAGGCCTACGCCGATGTAGACGAGGGATATCAGGGTCAGGTTGCCCTCGCTGGTCCCTCCGCCCTGCAGGATCAGGAGCGCGAAAGGCTCGGGGAAGAGCGACTTCACGAACATGAAGCCGAGGCCGTAGACGGCGCCCACGCCGAGGAGGCGCAAGAAGATCACGGCCTCCCCTTCACGGCTCGGTCGACGAGCCTCCCGAAGGCGGGACCGAGCAGGGTGCCGCCGGCCACCGCGTAGAAAAAGACCGAGAGCGCGACGAAGAAGCTCCCGACAAAGACGCGCGGACTCATCAGCACCGACGGGTCCACGCGGTTACCGAGCGAGAACTCCGAGATGCTGAGAGCGGTGAGGGCCCAGATCAGGGCCGCCGCGAACGCCCCGCCCACGAGCCCCTGCAGGAACCCGGTCCCGAGCCCCGCGAGCACCGTACCGCCGCTCCCCTTCCGTCTCGCTGCCCTGCGCCCTGCGACGAGGGTTCCAACGCTACCGCTCAGGGCCGCGACCAGGAGTGCTGCGACGAGGAAGCCGGAGAGGCTGCGTATCATCACGAGCGCCGGCAGCGCCGCGAGGAGGACGCCCCACACGGAGCCCAGGAGGAGGAGCCTGTTGCGGACGGTCGCCGTCATCGTGGACGTGAGGTTAGCCGCAGGGGAGCGGAACGTCAGCAAGAGGTTTCACGTTGGGCTACTCCGCTGCCGCCATCCCGGCGCCTTCGGCGCTCTCGTCGATCCAGACCGTCTTTATGTTCGTGAACTCGCGGATACCGTAGTGGGAGAGCTCGCGCCCGTAGCCCGAGTTCTTCGCGCCGCCGAAGGGGATCTCCGGGGTGGACTCGGTCATCCGGTTTACGTAGACCATGCCCGCCTCTATCTCGTTCACGAAGCGCTCCTGCTCCCGGGCGTCGTTCGTCCAGGCGCTCGAGCCGAGGCCGAAGGTCGTGTCGTTGGCGAGCCGGATCGCGTCGTCTATATCCCTGGCCCTGAAGAGCGAGGCGACGGGGCCGAAGATCTCCTCCCTGTAAGCCGGCGATTCCTCGGGGATGTTCGTGATGACGGTCGGCGGGTAGAAGTTGCCCGCCCCGTCCATCGGCTTCCCGCCGGTGAGGACGCGCGCACCCGCCTCGACCGACTTGCGGACCTGGGAGTCCACGTCCTCCAGGATCTGGGGTGTGGCGAGCGGACCCATCTCCGTGTTCTCGCCCATCGGGTCGCCGACCTTGAGCGAGGACATCCTCTCCACGAAGCGTCGCTGGAACTCGTCGGCTATCTCCTCGTGCACGATGATCCTCTTGGCGTTGATGCAAGACTGCCCGTTGTTGAGCGTGCGCGAGGTGACGGCGCTGCCCACGGCCTTCTCCAGGTCCGCGCTCGGCATCACGATAAACGGGTCGCTACCGCCGAGCTCGAGCACGCTCGGCTTGATCTGCTCCCCCGCCTCGGCGCCCACGCTCCTGCCGGCACCCTCGCTGCCGGTGAGCGTCACAGCCCGCACCCGCGGGTCGTCTATGACGCTCTGCACCTGCCCCGAGCCGATAAGCAGCGTCTGGAAAGCCCCCTCAGGGAAGCCGGCGCGGTGGATGATGTCCTCTATGGCCAGAGCGCACTGCGGCACGTTCGAGGCGTGCTTCAAGAGACCCACGTTGCCGGCCATGAGCGCGGGTGCGGCGAAGCGGAAGACCTGCCAGAACGGGAAGTTCCACGGCATGACCGCGAGTACGGGGCCGAGCGGCTCGTAGCGGACGAAGGCGCGGGCGCCCTCGAGCTCCGCCTCCTCGTCGGCGAGAAAGCGTTCGGCGTTCTCGGCGTAGTAGCGGCAACCGCGGGCGCACTTCTTCGCCTCCGCGGTAGCGGCGGCCAGCGTCTTGCCCATCTCGCTCGTCATCAGGCTGCCGAAGTGCTCGGCCTCGTCTTCCAGGATCTCCCCCGCCCGCAGCAGCATCTCCGACCTTTCGGCGAGCGGGGTCTTCCTGTACTCGAGGAAGGTGTCGAAGGCGCGTTGGATCTTCTCGTCTATCTCGCCTTCGGTCAGCTCCTCGAAGGTCTTGATCTCCTCGCCCGTAGCCGGGTTGACGGTGGATATCGCCACGGTGTCCTCCTTATACGCCTTTTTCGCCCCGTTGAAGTAAATATACACTTTGCGTGTACCCTCTGACCACGCTGTCTAATCAGCGCGAGAGTTGTGCATAGGTAAGCGGAATACTCCAACAGAGAAGAGTCGCGGCATGTCATCAGAACTGCCTTTGACACCACATTGACACCACCCAAAAACTTCAAAGCCTCGCCAATCCTAAGCTACCTAGTAGAAGGGTGTTCTCGGAAGTTCGCAACCCCTAGCAACGCGTTAGCATCGGCAAAGATCACTCATTCGGGTGATGCGCCTGCTCGGGTAGCGCGTGTAGGCTGCTTGCGTACCTTCCCGCGGGGCAAGCACGCCTTCCCCGCCACACCACCGACGAGACGAGGTAGGATGCGCGTGAGGAGGAGAGCAGCCCTGGTAGCAGCCCTGACGATAGCCGGGCTGGTGGCCTCCTTCGGCTGCCAGGGCGAGGACGCACAAGGTGGCTCCACATCCGGCTCCTCAGGGGTCACCATCCAGGTCGGCAACGGCGTTGTCGACACTGTGCCTTCTCAGCGGACAACCATCGGGGAACCGACCGCCCTCACAGCGGGCGAGCGCTTCTCGGAGGAGAATCTCCGCAAGGTCGATGAGTTCGTCACCCAACAGATGGAACAGCAAGACCTACCGAGCGTCGTGGTCGGGGTGTGGGCGCCGGGCGAGGGCCAGTACCTCACTGCCGAAGGCAAGGCAAACTTGGACACAGGAGAGCAGCGGGGACTCGGCCAGCCCTTCCGCATCGCCTCCATAACCAAGACCTTCACCGCAACTGCCGTCCTGCAGCTAGTCGATGAGGGGAAGCTTAAGACCTCCGACAAGCTCTCTAAGTGGTACCCCGACTTCCCCAACGCTGAGAAGATCACCATAGACGACCTCCTAAGGATGAGGAGCGGAATCCCCGACTTCACAGACGAGGAGTTCATGAAGTACTGGTACGCCCACCCCAAGGCCGACATCACCGCCCGAGAGACCATCGAGCGCTCGGCGACGAAGGTAGACCAGTTCAAGCCCCCAGGCCAAGAGACCGTCTACACGAACACCAACTACGTCCTGCTCCAGGAG
>JARDZQ010000220.1 GCA_029240775.1 Rubrobacteraceae bacterium
ACGACGACCTTGGTGCCGACCCCGAGACCGACGTCCCGGGCCGCGGCCTCGGTCAGGACACCGGCCACCTCGTCCGCCGGGGCTACCCGCCCTAGTGTGTCCGGGTCGAGGTCGGTGGCGGACAGCATCTCCGCAGACCAGTCTTTGCTCCGCACGTCGTAAAGCATGGTGGAAGACGCGTTCGAGTAGTCGACGATCCGTTCGCCGGTGAGGCGGTGTGCGACGTAGCTGCCGGGAAGGAGCATGGCCTCGGCGGCTTCGTAGACATCAGGTTCCTCGTCGCGCAGCCAGAGTATCTTGGGCGCCACGTGGGAGGAGTCGAGGTTCAGCCCGGTGACGTCGAAGATCCGCGCCTTCGCGATCCGCTGGCCGAGCGCACGGCTCTGGGCTTCGGCCCGCCGGTCCATCCAGATGATCGCCGGCCGCAGGTGACGGCCTCGCGAGTCTACGGGGACCACGCCGTCGACCTGGCTGGCCAGGCCGAGCGCTCCGACGCCGCTGGCCGCCACCCCGCCGCGACTAAGCAGCGCCGATATGACGTCTGAGAGAGCTCGAAGCCAATCGTCCGGGTTCTGTTCCGCCCATCCGGGGTGCGGAAACGAAAGGTCGTAAGGGGCGGAGGCCTCCGCGATGATATCCCCGTCGCCGTCGATTAGGACACCCTTGAGGCTCTGAGAACCCACGTCGCACCCGATCACGTGTGCCATAGTGCTCCCTCGTGGCGGCTGATGAGCTCGAGGATCGTGAAGGCCCGGTGGGCGGTGTTGAACCTGGAAGTACCGCGGTGCCGATTCGCAATGGTATTGATCCCATCTTCGATGCCCGCGCCTGGAGTCGCCAACTTCACTATCAGGCTACCCGCTCGAGTGCGAGCTCGCATCGTTTCCTCCAACGTCTCCCTATTCTTCGTGTCTCCACCAGATCCCCTGGGATCCACTCTTTACGCGTCTCGATTCACGTTACAGGAGAAACTACGCAGGCACAACCGTGCTCGGATGCCAAGGCTTGCCCACCTTCATCTTGTGGCCCACTATACGTTCTCCAATCCCTTATTAAGGGCTCGAAAGGAGCGTCCAGTATGGTCGAGATAGCGTGGGATGACTTCGAGAAGGTGGACGTGCGGGTGGGTAAGGTAGTCGCGGCCGAGCCGTTCCCGGAGGCACGGAAGCCCTCCATAAAGCTCTCGGTGGACTTCGGACCGGAGGTCGGGGAGAAGAGGACCAGCGCCCAGTTAACGGAGCACTACGCTCCTGGCACGCTCGTCGGTCGGCAGGTGGTCGCGGTGGTCAACTTCCCGCCCAAGCGGATCGCGGGTTTCAAGAGCGAGGTGCTCGTCCTCGGGGTGCCCGATGAGAGAGGCGCGGTGGTGCTCCTCTCCCCGGACCGGGAGGTTCCGCTCGGCGGAAAGATGTTCTGATGCTTCAGCGTTCACCGCCGCGGCGGGGAGATAGCCGCCACTCCTCGACGGCCCGCGGGCGCTGACCGGCGACGTCTACCATGTAGACGACCCGGTAGAGGTTCCAGGCCACGTAGTGGCCGATGACTACGCCGGGGCGGGGCGTGCTGCGCGAGCCCCTCACCCACACCCGGTCGCCCTTCTCGTAACGTGGGGCTCCGGCGACTATCGTTCCCGGTTGCGGTAGAAACCCGCTCACTCGTTACCCCGTGTCCTTACGACGGTCCGGATAGAGCCTACACCCGGAGAGTACGGAGCGCATCCCTCTCTCGAAACCTGGACGCGCCGCCGGACGTAGTACATCATTGTATTCAGGGAACCCTTCAGGGAGGCATGGTAGTGAGCGAGACGAATCTGGAGCAGTTCAGGGAGGTTACGCCGGAGGGGACGTTCACGCTACAGAACTCGGCCATGCTCAAGGTCAGGCTGGAGGGGGGCCAGATCCAGGCCAAGCTCGGGTCGATGGTCGCCTACCAGGGCGATGTCCGTTTCGAGTACCAGAGTGGGGGTCTGGGGCGCTTCTTCAAGAAGGCCCTCACCGGAGAGGGTGTCAAGCTCATGGTCGCCGCCGGCACCGGCGACCTGTTCCTGGCGCAGGATAAGCGAAAGATCATGATCCTCGACCTCGAGAACGAGCGGATGACCGTGAACGGCGACAACATCCTGGCCTTCGACGAGGGCATCGACTGGGATATCCACCGCGTCGAGGGCGCGGGCCGTCTCTCCAGCGGCCTCTTCAACGTGGTCCTTCAGGGGACCGGCAGGGTTGCCCTTACCTCCGACGGTGAGCCGGTGTTGCTCGACACGAGCAAGCCCACCTTCGCCGACCCCGACTCGGCGATCGCCTGGAGTGGTGATGTCCACACCGGTATCAGGAGCGACGTCTCTTTCAAGACCTTCACCGGCCGCGGCTCCGGAGAATCGTTCCAGATGTCCTTCGAAGGCCCCGGCTGGGTCCTCATTCAACCCTCCGAAGGTACGTTCGTGCCGCCACATTCTCATGGCGGAGAGGGCGGCGGAGGCGGCCTCGGCTCGCTACTGGGCGACGATTAGGCATCAGGTTTCAGAGACAATCTGAAACCTGATGCCTAGACCACTACCAGGTTCACGAGCCGTCCGGGCACGTAGACGCTTTTGCGCAGCTCCTTGCCCTCGACGTGAGGTCTCACCCTCTCGCTGGAGAGGGCAAGCTCTTTGGCGGTCTCCTCGGTGATGTCAGCCGGGACCTCGATACGGTCGCGCAGCTTCCCGTTCACCTGGACGACGAGCGTGATCTCCTCCGCCCGAATGAGAGACTCGTCCCATGCAGGCCACGCCTGCTCGTGCACGGAGTAGGCTTCGCCTAAAGCGCCCCACATCTCCTCGGCGTGGTGCGGCGCGAACGGCGCGAGGACGAGGACGAACGCGCGCAGCGCCTCGTTCCACTCCTCCTCCCCCACCTCGCCCTTTATGGCGAGCAGGTAGTTGGTGTGCTCCATGAGCGTCGCGATCGCCGTGTTGAACCGGAACGCCCCGAGGCCCTCCGTGACCTTCTTGACGGTCCTGTTGGTTCGCCGCGCGAGATCGGCCGGGTCGGCCTCGGCCCCCGAAGGGTCGCCGTCACCGGTGAGCGAGAGGGCGCGCCTCAGGAAGCGCGAGACGCCCTCGATGCCGCGCCCGTCCCAGGGGCCGCCCTGGTCCCAGGGGCCGATGAACATCAGGAAGGAGCGCAGGACGTCCGAGCCGTAGCGGTCCACGTACTCCTGCGGGTTGACGACGTTGCCCCGGCTCTTGCTCATCTTCTCCGCGTCCTCGCCGAGGATGATGCCCTGGTTGTAGAGCCGGTTGAATGGCTCGCCAAAGCTCACGAGCCCGAGGTCGCGCATCGCCTTGGTCCAGAAGCGCGCGTAGAGCAGGTGCAGGATGGCGTGTTCGATGCCGCCGGTGTAGACGTCTACCGGCAGCCATTCCTCGCCCTTCTCCGGCTCCCAGGGTCCCTCGCCGTAGTGCGGCGAGAGGTACCGATACCAGTACCACGAAGAGTCCACGAAGGTGTCCATCGTGTCCGTCTCCCGTGTGGCGGGGCCGCCGCACCGCGGGCACTCCGTGTTGTAGAAGTCCGGGTCGCGCTTGAGCGGCGACTCGCCTGTCGGCATGAACTCCGCGTCCTCGGGGAGGAGAACCGGAAGGTCCTCCTCGGGTACGGGAACCGTGCCGCAGCCGTCGCAGTAGATAATGGGTATGGGAGTGCCCCAGTAGCGCTGGCGTGAGATCAGCCAGTCCCTCAGGCGGTACGTCACAGCGGCCCTTCCCTTCCCGTTCTCCTCGAGCCACTCGATCATTCGCTTCTTCGCGTCCTCCACCCCGAGGCCGTTCAGAAACCCGCTGTTGATCGCCTGTCCCTCGCCGACGTACGCCTCGCCGTCGAAGTCCTCGGGTGGCTCGACGGTCCGGACTATGGGCAGATCGTACTTCCTGGCGAAGTCCCAGTCGCGCTGGTCCTGCCCTGGGACCGCCATGATCGCCCCGGTTCCGTAGCCCATGAGCACGTAGTCCGCGATGAAGACCGGGATGCGCTCATTATTGGCCGGGTTGATCGCGTAAGCCCCCGTGAACACGCCCGTCTTCTCGCGTGTCACGTCGGTGCGGTCGATCTCGGTCATCCTCGCCGCCTTCTCGACGTAGGCGCGCACCTCGTCCGATCTCTCTGGGGTCGTGATCTTCTCCACCGCCGGGTGCTCGGGGCTCATCACGAAGAAGGTGGCGCCGAAGAGGGTGTCAGGCCGCGTCGTGAATACCTCGATAGTCCCGTAGTCCTCTATCTCGAAGAAGATCTCCGCTCCTTCGGAGCGACCGATCCAGTTCGTCTGGAGCACCCTGACCCGCTCGGGCCAGTCGATCTTGGAGAAGTCCAGAAGCTCATCGGCGTAGTCCGTGATCTTGAAGAGCCACTGCACCAGGTTCTTCCTTATGACCGGGGTCCCGCACCGCTCACAGCGTCTGTCGGGCCCTACGACCTGCTCCCGCGCGAGCGTGGTGTTGTCCTTGGGGCACCAGTCCACAGGCACCTCTTTGCGGTACGCGAGGCCCTT
>JARDZQ010000221.1 GCA_029240775.1 Rubrobacteraceae bacterium
TTGGTGAAGTCCGAGATCGAGAGATTGCCCAGGGCCTCGAGCCCGCTCCGGTAGCCCGTGTAGGCGTCGATCACGTCCGCCGAGATGACCCCGAAGGCCACGAGCAGGAGCAGCACGGGGACCGCTACTAACAGCAGGGCGAGGATGAGCATGACTATGCGGTTGAAAGCATTCATTGCACCCTCGTCTTGGTCTGACGCGGGTCCGCCTCGCGGAGCCTCACGTTGAGCTTGCTCACCGGCACCCCGCGCTGCGCCAGCCTCTCGCGCACCGAGCGGCGCAGCTCGGACTGTATGGCGCTGGTGTCCTCCCCGCGCCGTACCCTGGCCTCGAGGTCCACTTGAGCCCCCGGTCTTCTCTTGGCCTTCACGCGCGCCGAGGTTCCGAGCACGCCCGGGGTCCGCTCGGCGGCCTCGACGACCTCGTCGGCGACCGCGCCACGGGTGATGTAGGTCCCGCTGTGCATGCGCACTCGCCTCGGCGCCGGTGGCTTGAGCTCGGCTATAAGCAGGATCAGGCCCAGCACCGCGACGGCGACGAGCAGGATCACAGAGAGCACCGAAAGGCTGCCGTTCTCGACGTTTTGGACGAAGGTCTCGAGGCTGCGGTAGAGGCCGGAGAGGCCCAGAGCCCGGGGGATGTCTTCCAGCCTGTATCCGAAGAGGTTGAGGCTGTAGACAACCATGTAGACGCCGAGCACGAAGAGGCCGGCGAAGAGCAGTATCATCACTATCCTGTTGAAGACCCTCATGAGGCCGCCACCTCGAGGTCTTCGACTATCACGTTTATCCTCCGGTCGCCGGCCTGGGGGCCCACGCGCTCGATGATGCTCCGGGTTATCTCGGGTATGGGCTTGGGCAACGGGTAGCGGGCCACGATGTGGATCTCCACCTCATCTGGGTTGACGACCACCCCGGTGACCTTCTCGTCGCCCTCGTAGGTCGCAGCCTCGACGTAGCGCCCGCGTCCCATGGAATGTACCCCTTCGGTGGCGAGGGCCGCCTGGACAGCGGCCCTCGCCAACAGCAGTTCTCCAGCCAAGGTCAGTTTTTCCTTCCGGCGGGCACAGGTACTACTGGACCCGCTGCTGTTCCTGCGCCTCCTGCTCCCGGCGTTGCTGCTCGAGCTCCTGCTGGCGCTGCTGCTCTGCCTCCTGCTGCGGGAAGAACACATTGGAGACCGTGATGTTGACCTCGGTCACCCGCAGGCCCACCAGGTTCTCGACCCGGTTGACCACGTTGCGCCTGACGGCCTCGGCGAGCTGCGGGATGGACTTGCCGTACTCGGCCGTGAGCGTCAGGTCGATGGCAGCCTCTTCCTGGCCGACCTCGACGGAGACCCCCTGCGTCTGGCTGCCGCCGCTCCCGCCGGTTATGGAGCCCAGGATGCCGCCGACGGCCTGCGAGGCGCCGCTGCCCATCCTGATGCCGTCGACCTCCTGGGCCGCGATACCGGCTATCTTCGATACGACGCTATCCGAAATGGTGGTGCTGCCGCGCTCGGTCTGAAGCGGGCTGCGGCCGCTGCTCCGCTGGCTACTTTCACTCATGCGTACTCTCTCCTTTCGTCGGTGAGGCCGACCCTCCGTACAGCGTATCTACACCGTCCGGCGCGTGAGCAACCGGTAGATGGCGAGCAGGACGATCGCGCCCAGCGTAGCCGTCAGTATGGACCCCAGGCTGAAGCTCCCCGTGCTCCCGGCGAAGCCCAGCAGGTTCAGTGCCCAGCCCCCGATAAAGGCTCCGACGATCCCGATCAGGGCGGTGACCACTATGCCTCCCGGGTCCGGTCCCGGCATGACCCACTTCGCCAGGATACCCGCTATCAGCCCTACCACTATCCAGGCTACGATGGCCCCGATGCTTATGGCTTTCACCTCCCCCATCTCTACCGTGCGCCAACGTACCGGACGGTACCCTGATGGATATATTAACAGCCGGTGTACCCCGCGCTACTTTCGCCCGGTTTTACCCCTATTCCCACGGCCATAAACACCGTGGAGCGTATCTGTCGGGGGCTATCTTACGAGAGCAGACCCTGCAAGGCAGGCCACACGAAGGCCAGCGCGAAGAGCAGGGCGGCACCGTAGAGAAGGGGGTGCACCTCGCCGGGCCTGCCCCTGGAGAGTTTGATCAGGACGTAGGCGATAAAGCCGAACCCGATACCGTAGGAGATGTTGAAGGTCAGCGGGAGCGTCAGGATGGTAAGGAAGGCGGGGATGGCCTCGTCGAAGTCGTCCCAGGGTATGAAGCGAACGGCGGTGATCATCAAAAACCCGACGACTATCAGGGCGGGGGCCGTCACGGGGGAGACGAAGATCTCACCCTCCCCCTGCGGCCCTGGTACGGCTAAGGAGCCGCCGAAGACCGAGATGAGGGGGGAGAACGGCAGCGCGAGCAGGAAGAGCAGCCCGACGACCACGCTCGTGAAGCCCGTCCTGCCGCCCTCGGCGACGCCCGCTCCGCTCTCTATGTAGCTCGTCACGGAGCTCGCGCCCGCCGCCCCGCCCCCGGCCGCCGCCAGCGAGTCGACGAGCAGTATCCTCTTCAGGTGTGGCGGACGGCCGTTCTCGTCGAGCAGCCTCCCCTCCTGGCCGACCGCTATCACGGTGCCCATCGTGTCGAAGAAGTCCGTCATGAACAGGGCGAAGATCACGGGTATGAGCGAGATCCGGAGCACTTCCGGTATCGCGAGCACCCCGCCGCCGATGGTGGAGGTGTCGAAGCGGAAGTCCACGACGCCGCCTGGCAGCGGTACGATCCCGAAGATCATACCCGCTACGCCCGTGAGCAGGATGCCGAGGAGTATCCCTCCGCGCAGCCCGCGCGCCACTAGCGCGAGGGTGAGCACTAGCCCGAAGAGCGCCAGCAGAACCGGCCCTTGAGTGAAGTCTCCCAGAGCCACGTAGGTCTCCGGGTTCTGGACCACGATCCCGCCGTTCTTGAGACCGATGAACGCGATAAAGAGCCCGATACCCACCGCAATGGCGAACTTGAGAGACATCGGGATGGCGACCATGACCGCCTCGCGCAAATTCGTGAGCACGAGGACCGTCACCACAAGGCCCTCGATGACGATGACGGCCATCGCCTGCTGCCAGGTGAGGCCGAGATTGAGGATCAGGGTGAAGGCGACGATGGCGTTGAGCCCGAGACCCGAGGCGAGGGCCACGGGGTAGTTCGCGAAGACGCCCATGGCGATGGACGCAGCCGCGGCGGCCACGCACGTTGCGAAGAACACGCCCGTGATAGGTAGCCCCGTCCCCTCGGTGGCGAGGATCGCCGGGTTGACGAAGACTATATAGGCCATCGTCATGAAGGTGGTAAGCCCGGCGAGTATCTCCGTCCGGAGGTTTGTCCCGCGCTCCGAGAACCCGAAGAAGCCGCTCACTTATATTCTCCCCTCTGCCGAGCTATATTCGCCACCAATATAGCAATACAGACGCCGCCTTTTCCAGCGCGAGCCGTACGGCTCTCTTTCGTTGTGAAAGAGATCCCCGCGCGGAGCGGGGTACGGTCTAGTATGAGGGGGCGCGAGCATGTATGCTGTCCATCGGCAAAAACCGCCGCGGATAGGGAATGTTCACGTCCCGGGTGGAGGTAAGGCATTGGAAGGGCGGGAGGCACCAGAGCCGGTCCCCGAATACACCGTCGTAGGGGTGCTGAACGACGGGGTCGAGCTCAACCAGGCCGTCAAAGAGGTTCGCGATCTCGGCGTTGACCGTGACGACCTGACGGTGATCCTCAAGCGCGAGGACATGAGCGAGCCGGAGCCGTTCCCCCCCGGCACGCGCTACATCGTGGTGCCGGGGGACAAGCGTGGGCTCGAAGTGCCGATAGGGTTCGCCATCTCGTTCATCATCTTCGGCATACTCTTTGCCATCACGACGCCGGCCATCGGGATCCCGACGCTCATGGTCTTCATCTCGCTTGCGGCGATTCTCTTCGTCGGCTCGATGACCAGGGTTGGGGTCTCCCCGATCCTCACGGAGATGGGGGCCCCTTCCGATGAGGCCGGCACCTGGAACGACGACTTCGAGATGGGCAAGGTTCTGCTCTTCGCCTCGACAAGGGAGCGTCGGCTGCTCAGACCGATGCGGGAGGCGTTGCAGCGCGCCGGCGCCACGTACTACATCGTTGACCGGCGCCTGGAGCCGCGCGCCGTCCACCAGGCCGTCCTGTACCGATCCGGCGAGCGCGCCGCGAGCGAGTCCGTCGCAGACCGCACCGGTAGCGCCTAGAAGGAGTCTCGGGAATGACCACAGCAACCCTCCTGGCACAGCTGGACCTCTCTAACGCGTTCTCCGAGATCGGCGGCGTCCGCTTCGTCACTGGCTTCGTGATGCTCACCCACATGTTCTTCGCGGAGCTTTTCGTCGGGTTCGCCATAGCCGCGCCGGTCCTGCAGGCGTGGGGGGCGCGCACGGGTAGCCCCAGGATGGACAGGCTCGCCCACTCCATGGCGCGCTTCAACGTCCTCACCTTCTCGACGGGCGCGAC
>JARDZQ010000222.1 GCA_029240775.1 Rubrobacteraceae bacterium
TTGCCCGGGCGTCCGGAACGGCGCTCTCCCCCGGTCGTAATGGCCCAGGACCGGCGCCGCGCATCGTCTCGGTCTTTATCAAACATTCGTTCGCCACCCCCATCTTCGCACGTTCGGGGGCAAATCTCCACCACCGCAACCGTGGGTTTCCGGTCGCCCGGAACGGCGCTCTGATCCGGTCCAGAGGAGTCGGTCCTCCGGGTGAGTGGACCCGCCGCTCGGTATTATGTGCCACGAGCCCGCTAACGCCGGCGCGAAGGGGGCATAGCCAGCGGACCGGGGCTAAGCGTCCTCACGCCGCTCCCCAGAAGAACAGGGCGGCCAAGACCGACCACAGCGCGAAAGCGAGCGCGGCCAGCCACGCCATGCCGGCAACGCTTGTCCGCAGCTTGTTCGCACCGAGTATGCGAGCAGGTTGACACTCGCCACCACGGCCAGGACGGAGCACGCGAACCACAGGGGGTGGGCCGCGGCCATCACGTCGGGCGTCCCTTCTTGGGCCGGTCTTCCCCGCCTTCTTCTGGCTCGCTCGGATGATGTCGGCGCCAGGCTTCCCGCAGTTCGTCGAACCTCCGCTCCCGGTCTTTTTGGCGGCGCACGTCGTCCTCCTGCTCGCGGCGGCGCGTGCTCTCGCGTTCTTCGTCGTCTTGGCGGTTCGTCACGCCGCACCCGCCCTCACCCGCGCGGCCTCTCGCCTCGCCGTCCGCATCAAGCACGGAGGGCTCCCGTAGACCTCTCCAACGCCTCGGAGCGGACGGCTTTTATGCCAGAACATTGAGCCATTAGGTATTATCCCTCCCCCGGCCTTTTCGGGACGTCGTTGCTAGCCTGCTCCCTCGCCAGCTGGAGGGCCAGGTCGTGTGGGTAGAAGTAGCCGTTCGCGGGGCTCTTCCACACGACGGTGCCCCCGGCGTCCCTAGGTTCCCATCCCGCCCCGACCAGCTCCCGGCGCTCGGCATACCTGTCATACCGCGCCGTCACGCCGCCCCTACCCTCTCCCGTACGTCCCACGCCTCACGAGCCGCGCGCTTCATCCGCCCCCACCCTCCTTCGCTTCACGCACAACCAGCCAGTACGCGACCGTCTGCGGGTATAGACGTCCGGTGTCTGGCCTCTCCCAGATGCGCTTGCCACCCGCCGTCTCTCTGAGCTCCCACCCCGCCTCCTCCAACGTTTTCTTCTGCTCTCGGCCACTCCTCACTATCGTCCGCGAGAGCGCCACGAGGCGCTTTTCGAGGCGCTCGTCCTCTTCAAGTGCACCTGCCTCGCCCGCCATGACGGCCTCCGACAAGCGTAGGCGCTCGGCTTCCAGCGCTGCTATCTCCTTTCGCAACCGGCCTTCTTCGTCTCGGCTACTCACGCCGCACCGCGCCTCTCCATAGCCTGCGCCCTCGCCGCCCGCATCAAGCACCGGAGCACGTCCAGGTATCCGGGCCAGTCGCCGGCCGTCTCCGCTCGCCAGGCGGCGTCTACGTGCGGCTCCAGGGGCGTGTAGTCGGCACCTATGGGGTAGGTGTCCGCGACGTAGCGGTAAGCCATCTGCGCCTTCTCCGCGGCGGCCTTCGTATCCCACGCGCTCACGAGGCGCTCCAGGGAGTAGCGTAGCTCGGGCCAGGCGACCCGCACCGCGCGCACCGACAATCTAGCGGGTGGTCCCTCCAGTCCCCGCCGGGGTCGTGGGGGTCCTCGTCGCCCTTTTTAGTGCCTCTAAAAAATCTATTAATGCTTTCGCTTTCGCTCTTTTTTGGCGCTCGATTAATCGACTCGCCGGGGTGGTCGGGCCTTAGCGGGGTAACGTCGGCGGGCTCCCTCTCCGGGGCCGAAGCCGGGGCCTCGCGCGGGTAGACGTAGAGCCATCCGTCCGCCTCGCGGTCGAACCTGAACGGGCCGGTCTGGATGGCGCGGTAGAGGTCCTCGCCCTTACCGCCCCGCCCCTTCCAACGCTCGCGCATCTCCCGGTAACGGACGGCCGATGCACCCTCGAGCTCGTCGGCCACGAACACGGCGGCCGTGATCCCGACCTTCTGCCGCTGCGCCTCGACGCGCTGATGCTCCCACCGCGGGCGGTGACGCTCGATGGCCTCCGCGACGTGATCCGGGCCTTTAAGTTCCGGCGTGGGGTCGGCCTTCGGGTCCTCGCCACGGCGGACCCGCTCGAGGTATTCGCGGTACTCTTGCCTGCGGCGGGCGTAGTTATCCGACTGGAGCCGGTTGTCTGTGTCCTCATCGGTGCGGGCCTTCACCCGCTCGAGGGCCTCCGGCCAGTCGGGGGAGGGGACGATCAGCTCCCCGTCCGTCTCGTAGAGCACCCCGTCCCGCAGCATCGGCTCTACCCACGTCTGCATAAACCTCCCCAGGCGCGAGGTCTTGGACCCGAATTTTTCGTGCAGCTCCCCGGGCTCCGCCTCGCCCCGCTCGAGGACGTAACGGAAAAGCTCCTCGCGCTTGGGGCCATAGCGCCAGCAGTAATCGGAGTCCACCACGACGCGGCGGCCCTCCCTCCGGGCCCAGGTATGGATAAGCTTCGAGCTGCGGAGCGGCAGGACCTCCGCGCCGCTCTTGGGTTTTCTTAGGTTTTCGGGGTTGTGCGTAGAGTGTAAGCAAAGGTACGAATCCTGCTGACAGAGCGGGTTTTCGTGCTCCTGTGGGTTTTCTGCCCTGTGCTCTTGACCTTCTCCCCCCTCAGCCTCACTCGTCCCTATGTTTACACCCTGTGCACTCCCTCTCCCCCAGGGGTCCAAGAGAAGGTAAGACGTGGCCTCTTTCGGGTGACGGCGGCCGGGGACGCGCTCGAGGAAGCCGACGCCCTGGAGCAGCTCGAGGGCCTTGCGGACGGTCTGATAGCTACCCACCCTCACGCCCTCCGCGATCTGCGGCAAGGACGCGGGGACCTCCACGCCGCGCTCGCCTACCTTGCCACGCCGCGCCGCCACGCCCACCATGAACCGCGCCACCTTGCGGGCGTTGCACTCTGGGGGAGAGGTCGCGGGGAGCTCCCCAACCTCGCGCCGCTTGGCCGCGACGAACAGCCGGAGACGCTCGTCTTTGCGAAGCCTCGAGCGCGCCACGTCCACGCGGGCAAACGGCCGCGCTGCGCGGGCCAGGGCGAAGGGGTCAGCGCCGCGAGCCAGAGCGTCGTCTAGCCCGGTGTGCTCGTCCCCGTTCATCTGCGGTACGTCCACCACCAACACCCGCGCGCCGCGCGACTCGAGGAAGGCGACCCGCTGCGCCTGGGTGTCTTGCACCTGTGCGTTCGTGCGGGCGTCGGCGTCGGGGACGTCGAATACAAGACGTCCCCGCAAGTTGACGTAATCCCAGCAGCGGAGCGGCTCCTCGTCCTTTTGCCAGTTGTAGCAACCCGCGTAGGCCACGGCCGGGATACCGTGGGGGGCGAGTGCCGCCGCGCGGGTGATGCCTTCTACGCTCCATAGCGGGCCGGTCCCGTCCCTCACCTCGTCTAGCATGGACGGCACGACGGCCAGCACCACAGGCGCCCTCTCCGCCGGCGGGCTAACCCACTTCACCACCCTGCCCCGGCGGTCCCGCTTGGGTCTGTCGTCGCGCTTTTGCCAGCTCACCGTCTCCCCGTCCGGGGAGTAAAACTCCGCTATGAGGGCGCGGCCGCCGCGGCGCTGGCGCTCGGAGAACACCGGCGGGATTTCCGAAGGCTTCTCCGCCGTCCAGAACATCCCGGCCGCGGCCTCGTCCACCGCGCGGGCCTCGAGGTATTCGACGTGGTGCTCTGCTAGGGTCGCGCCCTCCGGCCTTGCGGAGCCGCTTTCCTGCTGCTGAGGGGTATGTTGATGTTTGACTAGTGGGTTTTTATGGTATTGTGCTTCCACACGGGCCTCCTAGTTAGGCTCGTTTCGCTCGCTCGGAGGGGTGGTAGCCTCCGGATGAGACACCCGGCGCAGATATCATTCTGGGGACCGCCGGGTTTTTCATGCCTGTGTTGCCCAGGATACATGCGGAGGTTTCCAAAGCTCAAGACGAAGCCCCTTATCTCTAAGGCTGTCGGGTAGGTTTAATCCTCGAGTAACTCCGCATCCACGCAGACGACGGCGAGCAGGCGTGGCTCGAGGCGGGAACCGAAGAAGTCCGCAAGATAGTCGAGGTGGAAGAAGGGTTGAGGGGCGGCGAGGAGGATTGACGAGCGGAGCTGCTCCGGACCTCTACGTTATCGGGGTGCAAGGTTTTCCTCTCCTAAGATGCCCTCCGGGCCGGGGTAGCTCGTGTCCATAGCCCCGGTCCCTTATTAATGCGTTCGGTGGTTTGTTCGGTCCCGGTCTTTTTTAGGTGCGGCGTTAACGCTCTCGATGCCCTCAGGGGCGCGAGGATTGATTCTGAGGGCCTCCGGGCGTCCGGGTAGGTGCGCCTTTGTGGTGTGTCCGTTCACGAGCCCCCTTTTCCGTGCATAGGCGACGTCCGATCCTCCGATCAAGAACGTTTCTTGCTTTTTTGTGGCGTGAACATCCACGAGCAGGGACGCGAGGCAGCGC
>JARDZQ010000223.1 GCA_029240775.1 Rubrobacteraceae bacterium
GCCGATTTAATAGCTCGGAGAATCGGCAAATGTGAAAAGTAGCGAGCCTATCCGCGCAAGCTCTTAGAAGACTTGCGAGCCTTGGGGGAGCGCCGCCCGAGTGAATTTGCAGGCCTACGAGTAGCGCAACTGATGGAGGACACGACCGCCACGATGGGCGAAACCCTAGGCAGGCAGTGAAGAAGCGGCGGAAGAGTATCTAGTAGTGTCGAGGAGGAGTCGTATGAAAACCATGGAGACTATCAAGGCGCGACGTCCTGAGCGAGGACCAAAGGCGCCGGATCTGATCCCCGGCTACTTCGCTAAGATCGACACGGGGCGGCTGCTCTCGCACCGGGAGGAGATAGACCTCTCCAAGAAGGCGAAGGCCGGCGACAAGAGGGCGAGGCAGCGCCTCATCGAGAAGAACCTGAGGCTCGTTGTCTCTGTGGCCAAGAAGTACCGCGGCTACGGGCTGCCCTTCGAGGACCTCATCCAGGAGGGCAACATAGGCCTGATGAAGGCTGTAGAGAAGTTCGACACCGACAAGGGCTTCCGCTTCTCCACTTACGCCACGTGGTGGATCCGTCAGGCAGTGCAGAGGGCCGTGGCTGACAAGGGCCGCACCATAAGGGTGCCCGTGCACATGGGCGGAAAGATCCGCAAGATGGCTCGCGCCTACAACGAACTCTCCACCGCACTAGGGCGCGACGCCACCGACGAGGAGGTTGCGGAGGATCTCGGGTGGACCGTCGAGCAGGTACGCGACGTCAAAGGCACGATGCCGGATGCGACGAGTCTGCACCAGCCTTTGAGCTCCGACGAGGGCTCTTCGGAGCTGGGAGACTTGATCGAGGATGAGCGCGCCTCCGACACCCCCGGGACGGTCATGCGCGAGAT
Organism: Rubrobacteraceae bacterium; assembly: GCA_029240775.1. GTDB lineage: Bacteria > Actinomycetota > Rubrobacteria > Rubrobacterales > Rubrobacteraceae > JALYGY01. The sequence continues at coordinate 880 of JARDZQ010000223.1, forward strand.
GGAGAGTGCGGGGCTAAACGAAGCCATCGAGCGGCTGCCCGAACGCCATCGGCACGTGCTGGTCAGGCGCTACGGCCTCGACGATAGGGAGCCTGCCACCCTCGCCGAGGTGGGCGACGAGCTCGACATCTCGCGCGAGCGGGTCAGGCAGCTGCAGCTGCAGGCCGGGCGTATGCTTGCCCGCAGTGAGTTCGGCCAAGCCCTCCGAGGCGCAGGCTCCGACGAAGGCTCCTACGTTGTTGCGGGAGCCCGCGGCGGAGACGGCGACGACAACATCACCACCTCAGACGGTATCGCTGGCAACGACATACTGGACGGCGGCCTCGGAAGTGACGTTTGCATGGTTGACCGAGACACTGCCGCCGAGCCCGACGTGACAGACCATTACGATAACTGCGAGGACGTGCAGTATGTGAATGTTGGCGGGTAGGGCGACGCGTCTGGGGTCCACGCTCTGGGAGCGTAACGATACCAGTGGCTTTGAGGGTCGGAACATCATGTTCCGACCTTCCACTTAACCCTTATTCACCGAGTTGCCTAGATGGTAGGCGTTCTCGGAACTTCGCGTGTACGGAGTTCTAGGAACTTGAGTTCAGGCGAAAAGGGCGAACAGAGCACCGAGTAGGGCACCTATGCCGACCGCGACGGCTATGCTCTGCCTATGGACTTGCCCGCCGCTTCGTGCTCGTGCTACTTCTGCTCGTTGAGGCTGTAGACGCGACCGTCTGGACCGCGGAAGCGTCGGTAGGCGTACGCCACCTCCTCCACGCGGGTGATCTCGCCGAGCAGCTCGCACCCCGCGGCCTCCACCGCAGCCGAGGCGGCCTGGGGCGTGTTTAGCTCCAGCATCGTCCCGTTCGGCATGGTGAACAGGACCATGCCCTCGGCCTCCATGGCCAGGGCCAAGCCGAACGTCTCGGTCATCAACGCCTTGGTGGCCGCGAACGGCTCGGGGTCGAGGAAGCCAAGCCGGCTCTTATCTCCGCCAGAGAATAGTTCGCCGGATCGTCTCCCGGCGTCGCAGCGGCCCGGGCGACGACTGCACCAACGCCAACCGGGCGGGTCGACATAGTCGCCTCCGGCCGCAAGATGGTCGATCGTCCATTAACGCGACCGGAACGGCGCTAACGACCCCGCAACGGAGGCAATAGAGCAAGCGAGGCAGAAGTACGGTTAGGTTAGGGTAGTTCCAAGGCGACCTTATGTGCCGGAGTTCTACAGGACTCCGGCCCTTATTCACCGAAGTGCGTAGTCGAGGTGTTCTCCGAAGTTCCGGCGCTCCTTTGCTGCTGACCGGGTGTTCGTCGAAGAGTTTTGACGGGCCGTTAAACATTCGACCCGTTAGACATAGAAACCTCCCACTAGGGGAATAACCTATATTTGCAGTATTTGACACAAAGAAAGGATGATGATGGATCAGGAGCAGCAAAAGCAGGTGAACGAGGCGGCCGAGAAGTTCGCCGAGGCGATCAAGGAATCCTACCAGGCCCTCGCCGACCGCTCGGTTTCGGCCCAGGAGCTCAACGCCCAACTCACCCAGGACTTCTTCAACGGCGTGATCAACAACCTCAGGGGCCAGGCGGAGAGCAACAGGGCTCTGGCGGAAGACCTGATCGAGCAGCAGCGCAAGCAGCAGGAGGCCTCCCAGGCTCTCACCCAGGAGTCGCTCAACGCCTACACGGACTTCCTCAACTCCATGTTCTCCTTTGCTCAGCGGAGCACGCAGCCGGCAGGAGACCCACGGGAAGAAGCATGGGAAGAATCGGAGCACCCGAGGGACTTTGAGGGCCGGTTCACCTGATAACGGAGCTCGACCTGGCGGCTTCGTGTGAACTGATCGCGGGCGGGTAAAGATCTACGCATGTCGCCCAACCTCGTCCTCGGCCCCCTACTCCGCTACGCCGGAGCCCGCGACGCCACCGTCTGGGTGGAGACCGACGCCGCCTGCGAGGTCGAGGTGCTCGTCGGGAACTCCCCCCACCGCTCGCGCACCTTCGAGGTCGAGGGCCACCACTACGCCCTCGTACGGATTACGGACCTCAAGCCCGACTCCTCCCACGAGTACGCGGTTGCGCTGGACGGCGAGAGGGTCTGGCCGGAGGAAGGCGACCCATTCCCTCCGCCCGTGATAAGGACCATCGCCCCGGACGGGAAGCTGGCCCTCGCCTTCGGCTCGTGCCGAGTATCGGTCCCGCACGAGGAGCCCTACACGCTCACGAAGAGCGAGGACCGGCCTGTACACGGGCAGGACGCCCTCTACGCCCTAGCCCTCAGGATGCGCCGCCAGCCGGCAGAGATGTGGCCCGACGCGCTCTTGCTCCTCGGGGACCAGGTCTACGCTGACGAGGTCTCCCCGGGTGCCCGTGAGTTCATCCGCTCCCGGCGCGACCCCGAAAAGCCACCAGGTGAGGAGGTGGCCAACTTCGAGGAGTACACCCGCCTGTATTGGGACTCCTGGAAGGAGCCGGTCATAAGGTGGCTCCTGTCCACCGTGCCCTCGGTCATGATCTTCGACGACCACGACGTCCACGACGACTGGAATACCTCCGAGACTTGGCTAGAGGAGATGCGGAGCAAACCGTGGTGGGAAGAGCGGATCGTGGGGGCGTTCATGTCTTACTGGATCTACCAGCACCTCGGCAACCTCTCCCCGGAGGAGCTCGAGGAGTATGGGCTGTTCGAGAGGGTGCACAAAGCGCAGGACGCGAGCCGGGTGCTGCGTGAGTTCGCCTACAGGGCCGACCGGGAGACCGGGACGAGCCGCTGGAGCTTCCACCGAGACTTCGGCAGGGTGCGCCTCATCGTCATGGACACAAGGGCCGGTCGGGTGCTAGAGGAAGGACACCGCTCCATGCTCAACCGCGAGGAGTGGACCTGGATCGAGGGCCAGGCGACCGGAGACTTCGACCACCTCCTCTTCGGCACCTCCCTCCCGGTGTTCCTGGCCCCCGGCCTGCACCACCTCGAAGCGTGGAATGAAGCCGTCTGCGGGGGCGCCTGGGGCCGCCCGGCCACGAAGCTCGGCGAGTTCGTCCGCCAGCTCGTGGACTTGGAGCACTGGGCTGCCTTCCACGACTCCTTCGAGGAGCTCGCGGCGCTGCTGAGGTCCGTCGGCTCGGGCGAACGCTCGAACGGGAAGCCTCCGGCCTCCGTCGTCGTCCTCTCCGGCGACGTCCACCACGGCTATCTGGCCGAGATCGACTCCGGGGATGGTGTGGAGAGTTCCGTCTACCAGGCGGTGGGTTCTCCTTTGCGGAACCTGCTTGGCCTCCCCGAGCGGCTCGCCATGCGCTTCGGCTGGTCCGGTCCGGGTGAGCGAGTCGGGAAGACCCTCGCCCGCCTCGCCGGCGTTGCGGAGCCGGCGGTTCGCTGGCACCTGAAGCACGAAAAGCCTTGGTTTGATAACCACATCTCCACCCTTGAGCTTCGCGGACGGGAAGCCATACTGAAGGTGGAGAAACCCACCCCGGAAGACGCCGGAGAGCCGCGCCTGTACACGATCCTCGAACACCGCCTCACCTGAGAAGGGAAGATGGGCCCAATAGTCGCGTTTCTGTGGTTCTCGAGACCACGTCATCAGCGAGTCGGGGACTTTTCAGACAGTTTCT
>JARDZQ010000224.1 GCA_029240775.1 Rubrobacteraceae bacterium
AATGTACCTGCTGGTGGGGATCTGGGGCGACGAGAACAGGCGCCAGGCGGCCATCAGGTTCTTTATCTACACCTTCCTCGGCTCCACGGTGATGCTCGCTGGTTTCCTCGCCTTCGGTATCCTCGGCGGGACCTACTCGATGGAGGCGCTGAACGCGGGTGGGGGCCTCTCGCGCACGGCCCAGATCGCCGTCGCCGCTCCGATACTCTTCGGGCTCCTGATCAAAGTTCCCGCGGTGCCGCTGCACGGCTGGCTCCTCGCGGTCTACGTATCGAGCCCGACGAGTACGAACGTGGTGCTCTCAGGCATCCTGCCGAAGCTCGGCACCTACGGCCTGATCCGGATAGCTATCCCCCTGCTCCCCGAAGGGGTGGAGCCTTTCCTGCCGTACCTGGCCATCCTCGGCGTCGTGAACGTCCTCTACGGCTCGTTTGTCGCCTTCTTGCAGCCTGACCTGAAGGCGCTGGTGGCGTACTCCTCGATCGGGACTCTGGGATTCATCTTGCTCGGGGCGGCTTCAGGCAACGCGGTGGGGCTCAACGGCGCGGTCTTCCAGCAGGTCTCGCACGGACTCTACTCGGCGCTGCTCTTCATCCTGGTAGGCGTGATCGCCACCCGGACCGGGACGCGCCAGATCTCCGAGCTTGGTGGGCTCGCCGCCCGGATGCCGTGGGCCGGGGGCCTGCTGGCGCTTGGCGCTCTGGCGGCGATGGGCCTCCCGGGCCTCGCCGTCTTCGTCTCCGAGTTCATGAGCATCATGGGTGGCTACGAGGCCTTCCCGGTGCAGGGGGTGCTGGCGGCTCTGGGCATAATCCTCTCTGCTATGTACCTGCTCTACATGCTGGCGCGCGTGATCTTCGGCCCCATCGAGCGGCCCGCATACGAGGGGGTCAGGGACGCCGGCCCGGTCGAGATGGCTGCTGTCGTCCCGCTCGCCGTATTGCTGCTGGTGCTCGGCATCTTCCCGGCCCTGCTCATCGGCGTGCAGCAGCCGGCGGTCGAGGCCGTCCTGAGCGCGATAGGGGGTAGCTAGTGGCTGTTACGGGTGAGACCTTCCTCGCGCTCCTCCCGGAGCTCGTGGCGACCGGGTTCCTGATCGTCGTCCTCATGGCCGGGGCGTTCGCAGACAGGAGCATGGGCCTGGTCGCGGGCCTGGCGGCGCTCGGCTCTCTGGCCGTGTTCGGGAGCGTGGCCGTGCTCCTGATCATCGGGTTCTCGGGGAGCTTCTTCGGCGGCGGGTTCGTCGTCGATAGCTTCGCGCTGTACTTCAAGCTTATAGTGGCCGGTTCGGCGTTCTTCGCGATCCTGGCCGCGGCTCGCTGGTCGGGTCATACGGGCGACGCCGGGGAGTACCTGACGCTCATCCTCGCCGTCGTGCTCGGCTCGATCCTGCTCGTCTCGATGCGCGATCTCTTCGGCCTCTTCCTTGCCATAGAGCTCGCGACCATACCATCTTACGCCATGGTCGCCTTCGACAGGAGTCGGCGCGAGAGCGCCGAGGGCGGGATGAAGTACCTGATCACCGGCGTCATAGCGTCCTCCGTCCTTCTCTACGGGATAGTACTGATCTACGGTGTCTCCGGCTCGGCGGCGCTCGCGGACGTCGCCCGAACTTTCTCCGCTGACCTCTCCCCGGTCGCGGTGATCGGGCTGGTGCTCCTGATCTCCGGCTTCGCTTTCAAGGTCTCCGCAGCCCCCTTCCACTTCTGGACTCCGGACGCCTACCAGGGCGCGCCGACTAGCGCAGCAGCTTTCCTTTCCGTCGCCCCGAAGGCAGCGTTCTTCGCGATCCTGCTTCGCGTCCTCCTCGAGGGGATGCCCGAGGCCGCACCGACGTGGACGGCGGTCATGGCGTTTCTCGCCATCCTGTCGATGTTCGTCGGCAACCTCTTCGCGCTGAGACAACGCAACGTGCGGAGAATGCTCGCCTACAGCTCGGTAGCCCACTCAGGGTATATCCTCGCGGCCTTCGCGGCTTTGCAGGGGCAGGCGGTACAGACGGCGTTCGAGGCGATCCTGATCTACTCCGCCGCCTACGCGGTGATGAACCTCGGCGCCTTCCTCGTCGTAGACCTCGTCGGCGAGGATACCAAGAGCTTCAATGGCCTGATCAAGACCAGCCCAGCCGTCGCATTGAGCATGCTGGTCTTCATGGCCTCGCTGGTCGGCATACCGCCCCTCTCCGGCTTCTTCGGGAAGCTGTGGATTATCATCGCGGGCGCCCAGTCCGGCTCGATAGCGGTCTACGTGGTGGTCGGCGCCGTGGTTCTCAACAGCGTCATCTCTGTCCCGTACTACTTCGGCATTGTACGCAACATGCTCTTCGAGGAGCCCACCGGGCCGGTCACCGCGAAGGATGGCTCCGGCGCCCTGAGGTTCTCCGTGTACGCCCTGGCCCTCGCCACCGCGCTGTTCGGGCTCCTGATCATCCCTCTCTCCACGCTGGCCCGGGGCTCAGGGCTGCTGTAACTGCCCGCCGCTATACCCCGGCAGGGCCGAGCCGCTCCGCATTGCTGCGAGCCTAACCGGGGTGGCTCATACGACTCGTTCCTGTATAATGCCGCTCGACACAATTGAGTTGTTGGGGGGGACCGTGCGTCGGCTCATACTCGCTCTGTCGGCGATATTTCTGTCTATGGGTCTTGTTCTTGCGGTCTCAATCGGCGCGCTGGAGGTTCCGGAGGCAGCCTCCGAGGAGCCTGCGGGTGGCGCACAGTACCTAGGCCAGGACTATGACGCCCCCGAGGCGCGGCCGCCAGAAGTTCAAGTCCCCGAGACGGGGCCCGGGGTCTCAGAGGGCTCGGTACTGGTAGTGCGAGCGCCTGCGGAGGCGATCTCGGAGATGGAGCCGGCCAAACCTTACTCGCAGGTCGTGGACGACTCCTCGAGGCGCCGATTCTCGGCGCGAGGCTGGAAGGATAGCCCTGGGAGCGCGCCGAAGAACGCCAAAGACTACAGCTACGTCCAGCCCTCGAAAGACACGGCCCCGGCACGGTACAGGATGAAGATACCCACCACCGACCGGTACACCGTCTACGCTCGCTGGCCCGCGGCCAGAGCGAACAACGCTGCGACGCGCTTTGGCGTCAGCACCCCCTCAGGTGTCAGGTGGACCGCAGTGAACCAGCGCAGGGACGGCGGCATCTGGATGAGGATCGGCGCCTACCGGATGGAGGTGGGCAACCGCTACGCCGTTCGCATCTCCGGACGCTCGAAGGCCGAAGGCCGGGTGGTCGCGGATGCCGTGATGGTCGTCAGGGGGACGCAGATGACGCCCCCGGGCGCAGAGGCCCCGAGAGAAGAGCCCATAGGAGCGCAGGGCACGGGCCACGACGTCGTCCGGGAGGCGAGGAGCCATATAGGTACCCCTTACAGGCACTCGCCCCCGGGGCCCTGCCAGGCTCACCGGTCGGAGGACTGCTCCTGCCTGACGAGCATAGTCTTCGACCGGATCGAGCTGCCCGACAACCCGGTCGAGCAGTGGAACTACGGCCAGAATGTAGCCAGGACCGACCTCCGCCCCGGTGACCTGGTGTTCTTCAAGGAGGGGGGGAGCAGCGTCATTACCCACGTCGCTATATACTCGGGCAACGACAACATCGTCCACGCCTCGAGTTACTGGGGCAGAGTAGTGGAGAGGGAGATGAGGTACGTGGACGGCTACTTCGGCGCGAAGAGGCTGACAGGCTGAACTCTAGGAGACTTTACCTCCCGTAAAGGTTGAGACTTTGACTCTAGCCGGAGTCGGGTGGTTGTTGTAGTCTAGGGCTCCTATGCAAGCCGTTATTCTTGTTGGAGGATTGGGTACTCGGCTGCGGCCGGTCACCTACGACGTTCCCAAGGCGCTGGTTCCCTTGCGAAACCGGCCCTTCATGGGATACATGCTGGACTTCCTGAGGAGCGGCGGGCTCGACGGGGCGGTGCTCTCGCTGGGCTACCTGCCGACCCCGATCCAGGAGTATCTCGCCGAGTGTGACCTTGACGGTTTCTTGGTGGACTACGCAGTAGAGGACCGTTCTCTAGGGACCGCGGGCGGCATCAAGAACGCCGCGAGGTACATCCGTGGCGACGGCCCCGTCGTCGCGGTCAACGGCGACGTGCTCTCGGGGATGGACCTCAACGACATGATCGAGAAGCACCGGAGCTCGGGCGCTTTAGCAACGATCACGCTCACCAGCGTCGAGGACCCGACCGCCTACGGCCTCGTCGAGGTAGACCACGACATGGTCGTGCGCCGCTTTATCGAGAAGCCTGCCGCCGACGAGGTCACGACGAACCTGGTAAACGCCGGGATCTACGTGCTCGAGCCCGAGGTTCTCGAGATGATCCCGCCGCACCAGGAGGTCTCGATAGAGCGCGAGATCTTCCCCGAGCTCCAGGCGATGGGACAGCTGCGGGCTCACGTCTCCAGCTCATACTGGCGGGATATCGGGACGCCGCGCAGCTACCTGGCCGCCTCGCACGACGTGCTCTCGGGTGCCGTGGG
>JARDZQ010000225.1 GCA_029240775.1 Rubrobacteraceae bacterium
GCCGCGATAGTGGCGGCGCTGGAAGCGCTGCGCGCGAGAGAGCCGAACGATAGAACCTCTCTGCACCGTAGCCGCTGGAGGCTTGCCGGCCTGTTCGGACACGAGGTGCCTCCCGGGATGAAGCTGGAGGGCTCGCTTTGGTCCTACTCGAGCTGGGAAGGGATGGCTTGAGAGTGTTCGAGAAGGTTCTGGTAGCGAACCGCGGTGAGATCGCCGTCCGTGTCATCCGGGCTCTGAGAGAGATGGGGTTGCCTAGCGTCGCCGTCTACTCCGACGCTGACCGCGAGGCGCTGCACACCTGCCTGGCCGACGAGGCTTACCACGTTGGGCCGACGCTAGCCGCCGAGAGCTACCTCAAGATAGAGAAGCTGCTCGAGGTGGCCAGGCGGAGCGGCGCCGGGGCCGTGCACCCGGGCTATGGTTTCCTGGCCGAGAGCCCCGCTTTCGCGCGGGCCGTCACGGAGGCTGGCTTGACCTGGATCGGGCCGCACCCCGAGGCTATAGAGACGATGGGGAGCAAGGTGGAGTCGAGGCGTATCATGGCGCGGGCTGGCGTGCCCGTCACGCCCGGCACCGAAGAGCCAATAGCCTCTCCGGAGGAGATCCCCGGCTTCGCCACAGAGCACGGCTACCCGGTGGCGGTGAAGGCCGTCGCAGGTGGCGGCGGCAAGGGCTTAGCCGTTGCCAACGACAAGACGGAGGCCGAAGTTGCCTTCGAACGGGCCAGGAGGGAGGGTGAGGCGTACTTCGGCGACGGGTCGGTGTATCTGGAGCGGTACCTTCACTCCCCGAGGCATATCGAGATACAGGTGCTGCGTGACAAGCACGGGGCAGCGGTCCACCTCGGGGAGCGCGACTGCTCCATCCAGCGTAGGCACCAGAAGCTCGTCGAGGAGTGCCCGAGTCCGGGGCTCGACCCAGGGATGCGCGAGAGGATGGGCGAGGCCGCGGTCCACGCCGCCGAGGCCGTCGGCTACGACAACGTCGGCACCGTCGAGTTCCTCGTCGAGGGGGACGAGTTCTTCTTCCTGGAGATGAACACGCGGGTACAGGTCGAGCATCCCGTTACCGAGGAGGTGACCGGCGTAGACATCGTGCAGACCGGCATCCGCATCGCCGCCGGCGAGACGTTGTCGTTCTCGCAAGAAGATGTCTCCTGGCGGGGACACGCCATCGAGGCGCGCATAAATGCTGAGGACCCGGCGAATAACTTCGCCCCGAGCCCTGGCCTCGTGACCCGCTACGAGGAGCCGGGCGGGCCCGGCGTCAGGGTGGACTCTTCTTTACGGGGACCGGGGATCGTGCCCGAGGCGTACGATCCCCTTGTCGCCAAGCTCATCGTGCGCGGTGCGGACAGGGGGGACGCTCTGCGCAAACTTCGCCGCGCCCTCTCGGAGTTCAGGGTGGAGGGGATCGCCACGACGCTCACCTTTCACAGGGCGCTCCTCGAAGACGAGGTCTTTCTCTCCGGCAAGTACACGACCGGGTTCGCGGCCGAGCGTCTCCCGGGGCTGGAGGTCGAGCCCTCGCCCGTAACGGGAGCGGGCGAGGCCTCCGGCAAGCAGAGCCGGGAGGTTGAGGTCGAAGTCAACGGCAAGCTCTTCAGGGTCCGCCTCTACGAGGAGAGGAAGGATCGCGAGCAGGCCCCGCCTGTGCGGCGCAAGGGCGGGGTGACGCAGCGGGCGGCGATGGGGGGAGGGGCGGTCCTGGCTCCGATGCAGGGAACCATCGTCAAGGTGCTCGTCGAGGAGGGGCAGGAGGTCGCGGCGGATGAAGCGGTATGCCTCCTCGAGGCGATGAAGATGGAGAGCGAGATCCGGGCCCAGAAGGCGGGCAGGATCAAGGAGGTCCTCGTCGGGGCCGGCAAGACCGTTAGCTCCGGCGAGCCCCTCGTGGTCCTGGAGTAGGATCCCCGCGTCTCCATGGTCGAGTACGCCGGAGACTACGATTGGCGAGGTGAGGGCGAAGAGGCCGAGGTAGTCCTCTACGCTACAGGCGAGGAGGTCGCCAACGCCGCCTTCGGGCGCGTCGCGCCCATCACCGGACTCCCCGGCATCGAGGGCCCCGTCTACGCGGCCGCTTCGTCCGAGGGGCTCGGCTGGGTCGCCTCGGCTTCGCACGCGGCCCCTGACCTCCTCTCCATCCCCGAGCGCGGTCTGCTCCTCGTGGCCGACGTCCCCGCGGAGAGCGTCGGGATGCCCCCGACGGGGATAACTAACCTCGTCCTGCGAGACCTCGGCGAGGCCGGCCTGCAGCTGCCATCCCTGAACGAGGCCGGCGCGCGGAGGGTATGCGAGGAGGGAGCGCGCGCCGCGGCCGAGGACGGCTTCATCGAGGAAGAGGAACTGGGCTCTCTACGTCCCGCCGATGGCTACGCCGATGCCCTCGGGCGCCGGGCGCTCGCCACCGGACCAGCGGACTGGGAGGGGCGGACCGGATTATACGTCGCGGTGGTCGCGGAGGTGCTGGATACCGAAGGGGCGGAGACCTTAGATCTGGAACGGGGTATGCTCGCGCTCGTAGTACGGGCAGGCGCCGGGGATCTCGGCCGGCTCGCTCTGTCCGCCCACCGGGAGCGCATCCTGGGCAGGATCCGTGTAGGGGCGGATTTCGGCGCGCAGGACAATCTGCCCGCCGCGCCCGCGGAGACGGAGGAGGCCGCCGATCTCGTGGCGGCCGTAGCGGCAGCGGCCAACTTCGCCGACGGCCGCGCCGCCCGAGCGCTGTACGCGCTGCGGCGGATACTCGGGGACGTGACCGGGGGTCTGAGCCTGCGCGCGGCGTGGAGGGTCGGCGGGATCGAGGACCGCGCAGGCTCGCTCGTGCACCGGAGGGGCCTCGCGGTGGTGGGGGAGGGGGAGGTCCTGGTCTCGGGTGGTAGCGTCGCGGTGGGGACGGGTAAGATGTTCGGGAGCGCGCCCCCTTTCGGCGCCCCGGAGGACGATGGTAGTCATCCGTGGGAGGCGGCGGGGGTGCTGGAGCGTTGGGCGGACCTGGACCCGACAGAAGGCAGGGCCTGAGAACGTGGACTTGTTGATGGTGCGCGACCGCAAGACGGGCCGCTTCCTCTACACCGAGCGCCTCGAGCGTCGCCCCGGAGAGACGTCCTGGGAGTACGTGCGTCGTAGCGTCCGTCGCGAGGCCCGGGTAAAGGAGCGGTTCAAGGGCGAGATGCTCCAGGTGCTTGTCGGGTGGGGGGCCGGCTCCGTCGAGGAGTTCCTGGAGTCCTACCCCGAGTACGGGCCCGTGCAGAAGGCCGACGACGAAGCCGGGTAGGTCGGATCCCCAGGCCCGCCGCGTGAACGAAGATTGCCGCGGAAGGGTTGCCTTCCTGCGCTTGATAAGCAGGGTGAGAAGGGAGTTTAGAGTGTATCCGTCGCGGCCCTTCCCGAATCGGATAAGGTGCGAACATCGGTGGGCGCGGACCGGCGCTGGAAAGCGATCACAAAGTGGGAACGTTGAGCGGCGAAGTCCTGGACAAATTCTCGGACTTGATCACGACCGCTCTCGGTCTGGTGGCAGCCCTCGCGTGGAACGCGGCTATCCAGCAGCTGTTCACCCAGCTCTTCGGCGAGGCCGGAGGAGCCTTGGCCGCCAAGTCCTTCTACGCCATCCTGGTAACGCTCCTCGTCATCTTCGCGACCATGGCGGTCGCCCGGGCCGCCGAGCGGGCGAAGAGGCTCGAAGCGGAGCGAGACAGGGGCCCGCTGGGTCTCGGACGCTCGAAGGAGTAAGTGCCCGCGCTGCCCGCAGAAGCTCTTGCTACTTGAAGTCCTCCGGGGAGACGCGGTTCATCCAGTCCTTGAACTTGTCCACGACCTCCTCCTCGGGGGCCTCCTCCATCGCCTCCTCGAAGACCACGGCGGCCTCCTCGATCACGTCGTCGGCGGCGAAGATCTCCGCGCCGGCGCGAACCGCGAGGGCTATGGCGTCCGATGGCCGGGAGTCGATCTCGACGGTGCGCCCGTCTATCTCGACGCTTATCACCGCGAAGAAGGTCTGGTCCCTCAGCTCGGTCACCGTCACCTTCACCATCGAGCCGCCGAGCTCGCTGACGAGATTCACTGCCAGGTCGTGGGTCAGGGGCCGGCTGAACTCCTGGTTCTGGAGCTTCATCAGGATCGAACGCGCCTCGGGCTGGCCGATCCAGATCGGCAGGTAACGGTTCTCGTCCTCGACCTTGAGTATAACTATGGGGCTTGAGGAAAAGAGATCTAGGTTGATCCCGTAGATGGACATCCTGGTGAAGCCGTCGGCGCTCACTGGCTATTTGCTCCTCTCACAACGCTCGAGCGTAGTGACTCTTCGGTACCGGCCCGATTGTACTTCCCGCCCCGCCTCTGTTCAATCGGCTTGTCAGGGGCCGGGTGGTGATGTAAATTATCCCGGCGGCAACGTCCGCTTCGGGCCTGTAGCTCAGCCGGTTAGAGCGCTTCTCTGATAAGGAAGAGGTCCCTGGTTCGAGTCCAGGCAGGCCCACTCGAAA
>JARDZQ010000226.1 GCA_029240775.1 Rubrobacteraceae bacterium
ATCCTTCCGAGGAGCTTGTGGATCCTCTCTCCTGCGATACCCCACCAGTTGGCCCTCATCCCGATCTGCATGGTGGGATGGCCGAGGATAGCCGTTGTCCACTCGACCGTGTGGATCTTCGCCAAGAGCGCCACGTTGATAAGCCGCGCGTGATCGAAGAGGGCGTCATCGGACCAAGAAGGATACTCGGCGCGGAGACGGTCGCAGATCGCGTTGTGCTCGAGCATGAAGATCGTCTGCATCAGAGCCAGGCCGATCCAGAAGCCAGGCTCCTGGGAGGCCTTCGAGATCAACTCTTTAGGGGGCGTGTTCTCGGGACCGACGAGTAGCTTACCCTCGAATCCTGAGCGCACCCTGGCCTGCGTCTCTGCGTCGCTGCCGTAGATTTGGGAGCCGTCCCACCAGTGGCTCTGGGTGTTGAGGTGGGTAGGCGGGGAGGTGTCGTCGGGTTGGCGAGTCGGATCCGCTGGCGTACGCAAGACCTGCATCGGGCGCTCCTGTGGCCAGGGGTCGTCCTCACCGAGCTCCAGCTCCCAAGGGTTATCCTTCTCGCTCTTCCCGTGGCTGAACCAGTCCCGGATCATAAACTGCAGCCACGCTGCGGCAAGCAAATTGAGCGTGGTCGCGGGTTGGAATTCGTGGCGCGTCAAAAGCTCGCGGCTTACCGTGCGCGGGTTTGGCCTCAAGAGCGCCCAGTCGTTCTCGGGGTACGTGAGCTCCAGGGGGACGTTACGTCCGAAGCGAGTCCCCGCGCTGCTCATCGCGGGATTCTCCAGGTCGTTGAAGGAGCCGTCCGCCGTGCGCGTGGTCAGGTGGCGGCTATCTTCCGGCGAGGGTTGATCCACAGAAGTAGACGAAGTGTCGTACAGGTTGCGCTCCCGCAGTCTCATACGAAGTCCCACCAGAGTAAGCAGCCCCAGAGGAACCGGGAGCCGGTGCCACCGAAATCTCCGGTCGAGCGCCTCTGTCACATCGGTGAACACTCGCGAGAACACAGATCTAGCCATCCGTGAAGATCCTTTCTACACGCCGCTTTACTATCGCGAGCTTTCAATTAGAGCAGGTAGCGATGAATCGTGGATGAATCGGAGGCCGCGGCCGCCATAAAGGAGCACTCGTTGCTTCTCATCCTCTACTGAGAAGGTCGAGGCTAGGTGCGTATCCGTCTCCAAAGATGGATAGCTTCCTACTCTCTCTCATATAACGCTGGTGCTGGCCCTGGTATTCTCGCCGTGGCCGGGGCTAAACACGCTCCGCAACCGCGAGCACACTGATCCTCAGCCATGTGTGGAAGGCCGGAGCATCTATAGGCCCAGGTCCTCGGCCTGCCCCACTTCCCCTTATTCACCCAAGTGCCTGGAAGAGGAATTCTGCGAACTTCGCCAAAACGGCGTTCTAAGAAGCTGAGCGTGCTGGTTGGGGTCGGTTAGCCGCCTTCACTCTGGGGTGGTGGAGGCTCCTCTTCTACGAGGCCGAGTTCGTCTTCCAGAAGGCCGCGTATCGATTCTTGTGTAAGGGCCGAGACGTCCCGCTCACGGTTCACCTCGACCACCCGCTGGCCAAGATACTCGAAACCTTCGTACAACGCGTCCATCTTCCACTCCCCACGGTACCTCTCGATGGCCGGCTTGCACAAGGTCCAATATGCCTCGCTCCGCGCGCCGGACCTGTTCGCCACCGTCTCTGCCCTCAAGACTCCGAGCCTTAGCAGTTCCCCTATCTCTTCGAATAAGTTGTACACCTCCCACACGGCCGTGTTCAGGGCCGTCACTTCCACCACTTCGTTGCCCTCGAAGGCGTTCTCTAAGAGGTACTCGGCCGCGGCCCTTCTCGTATTGAGCCAGTGAGGGCTCTCTAAGCGCTCCCCTATCCTGCTGAACAGATCGAACTCGAGGGTGAGGCGGGCGCGCTCGTTTTGCTCTTCGAGGCTGCGTTCGGTGAGCTGGGCCTGGCGTCTTGCGAGCAAGGCCGCCCGGATGGCGCCTATGCCCGTGGCGCTACCACCCCGACGCGGGCGGCTGATGGCACGATCCGTGTAATTTCGAGGGGATACTCCTCCCGACGAGAAGGGAGCGCACGATGGCGAACGAAGAGGTGGCCGCGAGGCTTGCGCGGGGGCGTGGATCGCCCAGGGCGGCGACCCAAACCAGGCGGCGCACCTGGGTGGTGCCGCCGAGACCGAAAGGACGGGAGATGGGAAAGGCGATCGTGATGAATTGGGTGACGCTCGACGGCGTGATGCAGGGACCAGGCCACCCTGACGAGGATACCCGGGATGGATTCGCAGGCGCTCTAGCAGTATCATGAGTTTATGGCTCGTCCTCCCGCCTTTCTCGATCACATAATCATCCAAGTCGCCGACCTCTCGCGCTCCCTGGAGTTCTACCGAGCGGCTTTGAAGCCACTGGGAGCTGAGGTGACCGACGTGCCCGGACCGCCGGAGTCGTGGGGACCCGCCGTGGTCCTGGGGCCGCCGGACGCCGAGGACCTGGCGCTCGTCGAGGGGGAGCCGGCCAGCCCGCTCCACCTCGCCTTCGTCGCTTCGGATCCCGAGGCGGTGCGAAACTTCCACGCCGCCGCCCTCGCCAGCGGGGGGCGTGATAACGGGCCCCCAGGCCTGCGCGAGCGCTACAACCCCCACTACTATGCCGCCTTCGTCATCGACCCCGACGGGCACAACATCGAAGCGGTCTTCCAAGGCCCCTAGCCGCGGGTGACGCGGAGGCAGGCCGCGCGGTGGATCGAAGCCTACCTTGCCGCGTGGAGGAGCAACGCTCCCGCGGACATTACGAGTCGCTATTCACGCCGGACGCGGTCTACTTCACCGCGCCGCACCGTACGCCCTGGCAAGGACAGCGGGAGATCGTCCAAGGGTGGCTCGGTCGCGCCGACGATCAGGGCGACTGGGACTTTCGCTACGAGGTGCTGCACGTGACGGATGACACTGCCTATGTGCGCGGGTGGACGATCTACGAGGACGGCGTGGTGTGCGCTAGCAACGAGGTCCAAGTGCCGGGAAGCCAGAAGTAGTGGTCTCGACTGGGGCGTAAAGTAGAGGCAAGAACGAGTAAAATAGTCGTTGACCGAGCCGGAGCTTCTTAGAGAAGCCTCGGCCTTCCTCATGCCCTTATTCACCGAAGTGCGTGGAAGGGGAATTCTTAGAACTTCGCACTAACGGCGTTCTCCGAAGCTCGCTCTAAGGGGGTAGGTCTACTCCGGGATAACCGACTCTGCCGGCCGAGCCGTGGTTATGGGATCGGCGTGGCGATGCACCACCTTCCAGCCGCCGCCTTCGGCCCGAAAGAGGGTCGTAACCCGCAAAGTGAAAGGTGTGACCTCCTCCCTGCCTCCGACCTTGGTCCTCCACTCTTCTAGCTCCACGATGCAGGCGAGCTCGTCACTAACCCACTTGACAACGTTCTGGAAGCCGACCTCGCCATCCCTGAAGTTTTGTACGGAGCGCTCCAGCCTCGCAACTACCTGCTCGCGCCCACGCGTGAGCGGAAAGAAGGGGTTGGCGATGGCCACGTCATCCCGACCGGAGTAGAAATCCTTCACGGGATCGGGGTTTCCTCTGGAGAACTCGTCTAGGGCCTGGTGGTATTGTTCGATCACTTGGTCGAGATCATCTGCGGCAGCCATCTAGGTTGCTCCTTTCCCTCGATACCCTGCGATCATCCTACGCTCCATCCAGGGTCTTCTTAACCCACTCTGCGCCCTTGTCCTCTCCTCTTTAGCCCGCCTCCAACCACAGATGTCGTAGGCGGGGAAACTGCTCGTTCGCCCGCCACAGCAGCGTCTTGATCCCCTCTCAAAGTCCATGACCTTCGCGCTGTGAACCCTGACCTTGAGCACTAAGCCCTCGGTGTCCACAAAGATGTGGCGCTTACGTCCTTTGACCTTCTTGCCACCGTCGTAACCGCGCTCTTTGCCACCCACGCCGGTAGTCTTGACCGACTGACTGTCGACGATGCCTGCGCTGGGCTGGGGGTTCCTCTTGAGGCGGACCCGCACTCGTTTGCGAAGGGCGGCATGCATCCTTTCCCAGGTTCCATCCAAGCGCCAGAAGCGGAAGTAATGGTAGACGGTCTTCCAGGGTGGGAAGTCGTGTGGCAAGAGTCGCCACTGACAGCCGCTGCGGACCACATAGAAGATGGCGTCAAGGATCTCGCGTAGAGGATAGATCCGAGGACGCCCCTTGGCTTTGGGAGTGGGAAGGTGGGACTCCAAGCAGTTCCATTCGGCATCGGAGAGGTCGGTCTGGTATGCTTTTCTCATGCTCGGTATCTTACCGAGCGAGTGCTAAAGAACCCCTTTTCAGACAGTTTCATGGCGAAGTTCGCGAAAAGCTAGTTCTACCAAGTTCGTCCCCAACGTTGTAACATTGCACGTCCCAGATCCAACGCCTGATGAACGCTCCGGTCTTCCTTGTCTCTTTTGGCAGGCTCTGGCAGACCCTTGGCACCAACGGACTCGGAGA
>JARDZQ010000227.1 GCA_029240775.1 Rubrobacteraceae bacterium
ATGCAACGTTATCACCATCGCCATCCTCGGAATCCTCATCACCATAGCCGTGATCGTCTTTCTCGCCCTCTTGGAACGCTGGCGGGTGGAGGCCGCCGCCAGCCAGTTCGCCGCCGACCTGCGCCTCGCGCACGCCAGGGCGACCAACCAGCTCACGGACTGGCGCGTGGTCTTCATGCCCGACGGCTCGCCGGTAGGCGGATGCGCGTCGAGCGACTACTGCATGATCAAACTGCGCGTCCCCTATGGGGCAGGCGACGAGGCGCCCACGCTGGACCCCGAGACGCCCCGGGCCCCGCGCGAGCTCCCCGATGGCACGAAGATAAAGGAGGTAACCTTCGACCCGGACTGCTCGGCCGGCGACGCGGAGGCCGTCATACCGCCCAGCAGTTGCGGCGGCACTCGGACGCTGGAGTTCAGTTCCAACGGGACGGTACGGACCCTGCGCCCGGGGCAGAGCGGCACGGTCAGGATCAGCTCCGACGACGGCAGTCCCCATTGCGACGTGGTCTTCAACTCCGCCACCTCGCGGATAAGGCTTGGCTCCATTGCTTACTAGCCACGCCACGAACGAGTCCGGCTACTCGCTGGTGGAGGTGCTCGCGGCGATAGTGATACTCACGGTCGCCATCATCCCGATGGTGGGCATGTTCGACGCGGCGCTCCGGGCGGTGACCGCGAGCGGCGACTACGACGCCGCGCGGGCGTGCGCCGGACAGAAGCTGGAGCAGATCCGGAGCCTCCCCTACGAGAGCGTGGGCGCCCTGCCGGACGGCACCTGTGAACCTTCCGGGCTCGAATATGAGGTCGACGAGGAGTTCGTGGACGCGGGATTGGAGAATGTAGAGGGGGATCTCGGTCTGACAAAGGTGACCGTGACGGTGAGGTGGGATGATGGCGACTCGTACAGCGCGACCGGAGTCATCTCAAGGTGGTGAGCCCCGCCGGTACAGGGCGATGCTTCCCGAGTGACGAGAGCGGTTTCACGCTCGCGGAGGTGCTCGTCGCCATGACCATGATGGTCACCGTGTTCTTCGCGCTCTACGCCATCTTCGACACGAGCGTCCGGATTTTGCGCTACGGCAATGACGAGCTGGAGGCCCTGGAGAGCGCCCGGCTGGGGCTCGAGAGGATGGAGCGGGAGATAAGGGCGGCCTACCCGCACGACAGCGGCACCCTCATAGACACCGGAGGCCGGTACGAGATCTCCTTCCGGAACAGACCGGAGAGCGGGCCGCCGCGCACGATCACCTACAGCCTGAGCGGCGGCTCGAGCAGCTACCTCCTGAGAAACGGTCAGCGGATGGCCGGTCCCCTGGATGGCCCCGAAGGCGTCCGGTTCGCCTACTGCGCGACCCCGGCGGACTGCTCCTCCTCGATGACCGACGAGCCCCGAACCTACCTGGTGCGCATCACGCTCAACGCGAGGGTGCCCGGAGAAACGGATGCCACCCGGACCCTCGCGACGGACGTGTTGCTTAGGAACAGGTAGCCGTGCGGCGGACACTCCGAGACGAGTCGGGGGTCGCTCTGGGCCTAGCCATCGTACTGGTCGTCGGGCATACGGAGTGAGCACACGCCGAAGGTGCGGTTCTCCGTGACGGTGGGGAGGAGCCGGAGGTCGAGATAGGACTGGTCTAGCTGTGAGGCGCTGGTGAGCTGCTTACCAGCGTGTGGACGTCTGGTGTTCTCCGAAGTTCGCCGTTGCGTATAGAGCGCCTCATGGGGATACTCAGCTTAACGGATGTCGGTTCGGTCTTCTTGGGGCCGTGGGAGGTGTAAGCGGTGCTGGATCACGTAGGTGTCCCTGTCTCGGACTTCGAGCGGAGCAAGCGCTTCTACGCGCAAGCCCTCTCTCCGCTTGGCTACGAGCTGATCATGGAGCCCAGCCCCTCCGCGGCGGGATTCGGGAAGCGGGGCAAGCCAGACTTCTGGATAGGCCAAGGCGAGACAGGCCAAGCCTTCCACATCGCGTTCGCCGCCGACGACCGCGCTACAGTTGACTCCTTCTACAAAGAAGCCATCGCGGCGGGCGGGCGTGACAATGGTGTTCCTGGGTTTCGTCCCCGGTACCATGCGAGCTACTACGGAGCCTTCGTCCTCGATCCGGACGGCAACAACATAGAAGCGGTCTGCCATAAACCAGGGGAAGAAGCTTGAGCCGTCGAGCTCCTATTGGCTCGAGCTCGTAGAAGGAAGCTTTCTCGGACGTTCAGATAGGCCCGACTAGCATCAGGGTTCCATCCGCTCGACCCACTGCGCTCTCCACCCCGGTGCCTCGAACGGCTCGGCGTAGTAGCGTCTGTCGCGCCACATCTTGCCGTCTCTAAGCTCGAGTAGTAGCACCACGTCGAATACCTGGCCCTCACCGTAGTCGTTGATCCCCTCAACGACCCACAGCCCCTCCTTAACCAGCACCCGGCGCAACTGGATGGACGGCGGGATAGGGTAAGCCTCCTGGAACTCCCTCATCTTCTCCCGGCCCCGGATACGCTCCCCCGACTGGGGCATCTCCATCACGTAATCCTGGTGGCGTAGCTCGTACTCCACTTCAGCGCTCAGGCTGGAAAACAGTTCGAGCAAGAAGCGGTGCGCTTCCTGCTCGTCCATCTCCTCAAGGTTGGGTACCCGCGGCTCGGCCATCGTCGCTTCTCCTTTGGTAGTTATGAGGTCTCGCACCTACCGCCATGTTGCCATCCAGCGAAGATCAGCGCATCGCTAACGCAAAGGCTGGTTCACAAAAGCTGGTAGAGGGTGGATTCTTGGGAATCCGTTCGGCCCCGGTAGGCGAGCCCGAGCCCTCGTGCCTGGCGATGCACCGCGGACGAACGTAGCCGACGGTAGGCGTGTTAAACTGCATGCTCGCAGTTCGCCTCGAAGCTCGGCTGCTGTGCGGTGGGGCCGCTCGTCAGGTAGGCTACCTCGCACTGCGTCGGGGCCTCCCCTAAGGCCACGGAGGCCGCCAACAATATCGTCATCAGCGTCGCCATCACCGCTGCCCACTTCCTGGTCTTCGTTGTCACCACGTCCATCATCTCTACACCGATCTCTAGCCAAGATCTCCTACACCCTGAAGTACGGGACGCTCGCCCGCCCCCACAACGCGATCGCTCGCCCGGGCAACCACGCCGTCCGGCGCTCGCTCGTGGTTCTCTCCTGCCGGCGGGCCACCCGCAGCTGCCTGGCGAGGCGGGCGTCGCGCATCACCGCTTCTTGGCGTTCGTGGAACAGTTCGGTCAGGTGGATCGGGTCGAACAAGTACATCCTCGGCCTCTTTCGCTCGCCTCGTGTCCTTCTTGGTCTGAAGTAAAGCCGAGTGCACGGGAAGCGACATCGGGCGAAGGACCGCTCTTTCTAATGGACCTTGGTCATATCTACCAACCTCCTGGTAGGTAGGTGCCCGTGGAGGTAAGGAGCACAGGTTAAGAGCGGAACTCGGGTCGCCAGGGTCCCAGCGTCGGGGCGCATGTTCATGAACCTCATCTATCGCTAGAGGTTCCCGGAGATGCCTTTACGCTTGGACCCGATGTCAAGGCCTGAGTTTGCTTTCGCCAGAGGTGCGGCGATTCGCAGCGCTGACGGCGTGGCGCAACCTCCGGTCGAGGTAGAGGTATACGCGAGCTTCGGGTAGACGAGTACGTCAAGCTGAAGTCCAGGTCGAGGTTGCTTGATCTTGCCGACGGTCGTGGTGGGCGTGTACGCTCGGAGCCATGCTACGGAGTGGGCGACATCGGAGAGGTTGACGTAGTGGTGGCCCTTCGAGTGTGCCAAGTTTGTGAGCGCCGCATGACATGGAGGGGGTTAGCTCGTGAATGATCCTTCTAAGGGAGGCATCCTGGTGTGCGAGGAGTGCGGGGAGAGGATGGTGCTAGACGGACCCCTCTCGGTATGGTCC
The DNA here is from genome assembly GCA_029240775.1 of Rubrobacteraceae bacterium. Classification (GTDB taxonomy): domain Bacteria; phylum Actinomycetota; class Rubrobacteria; order Rubrobacterales; family Rubrobacteraceae; genus JALYGY01. The sequence continues at coordinate 3,896 of JARDZQ010000227.1, forward strand.
TCGGGCACTATCTCCTTCGGGTGCGAGTGCGGCGAGCGGCTTACCCTAGCAGACGGCCTCAACCAAGAAGGGTTCGGCGGGGCGAGCGGTGCCACGAACGCTACGCTTCCTATCTCGCCGCCATCCCCTTGAGTCAGGAGCATCAAAGGCGCTCTGGAAGTTCTCGGGCCGTAGGCTGGAGTAGGCAGGCCGTAACGATTGACGGCATCAACTCGATCACAGCGGTGGGTGCCTGCCTCGTTGTCTTCATCGCCTGTGTCGTAGCACACTACCTCGCTGTCTCTGTGTAGGCGAGCCTCGCAGGACTGGTAGGGATGGGGGATGGATGTTCTACGAGGTGGACAAGGATGCCTTGGCGCTGCTACGGGCGGCGAAGGAGCACCACGACCGCCTGGAGCCAGAGGAGCCCTTCTCAGAGGGAACGCGTGTGGCACCTGGGCTTGTTGCCGAGCGCGCGGGTCTGGAGCCCGAGACGCTCCGCTACGAAAGGGCACTAAGGTACCTGGTGAGGGAGGGAGCCCTGGTATGGGAGGAGAGGCTCGGCG
>JARDZQ010000228.1 GCA_029240775.1 Rubrobacteraceae bacterium
GTCGCCTTCAGCGACCGACACGGTAAAAATCCCACGGGCATTTGTGGAACGACTAACCGACGCGGTTTGCTACGCGGCGTGAATGGCTAAAGTCGAGCTCCAGGCACTTGGGTGAATAGCGTAGGATGTCCTACGGGTGCCCAGGGAAAGGCCGATGCGTCAACCATGGAGGTGATCTCTAGGTGAGAGCCGTAGAGGATGTAGATCGACTCATCGAGCAATATCAACTGGCACTGGACGAGTTCATGAAAGGGAATCCTGGACCCGTGCAGGAGCTCTTCTCCCACCGAGAAGACGCTAGTCTCGCCAACCCCTATGGCCCACCCGTGCGCGGGTGGGCGGAGATCGCTAAGACTACGGAACATGCCGCATCGTTACGCACAGATGGCCGGGCCACCGGCTTCGAGATCGTGGCCAAGAACGTGACTGCTGAACTCGCCTACGTAGTGCAGATAGAACACTTGGAGGCCAAGGTTGGCGAGAGGGAGGATATTACTCCATACGCACTTCGGGCTACAATGATATTTCGACCAGAGGATGGCACCTGGAAGGTAGTGCATCGACACGCAGACCCCATAACCACCCCTCAACCAGCAGAATCAGTGATACAGGAGTAGAGCTATCCTCAGAGGAACTTCCGAGAGCGCCTACCTTCCAGGCACTCGGGTGAACAAGGGCAAGAGGGAAGCCTGGAGCCCACAAGGACCCAGAGCGCAAAGGAAACTATGGTGGCGTGGGGCGGCAGCCGGCTCTACGATGAACACACGCAAACTGCGGGAGCGAACGGCGACGAAGACGAGCCTCCCTGCCTTCGAGCGTCGAGCCGAGCGAGCCGCGGAAGCGGACGTCCTCGGAGACGATCTCGTCCGCCACCGTAAGGTTCCACCGGTTCCACAGCTCTTGGTAGAAACGTTCGATCATCGACTCGTTCGTCGTTTGGGACACGCTAGAGGTTCAACCGGTTGCCGCTGGCGTCGATCTTGAAGAGCCTGAGCGCGTTCTCTCCAAAGACCTTGCGCCTGACCTCGTTCGAGAACGGGACCTGGTGCACCTTGGAGGGATGGTCGAAGTCGTGGTGCGGCCAGTCGGAGGCGAAGATGGTGTTGTCCTCTCCGTCGTAGAGGTTCATCATCGTTACGAGATCCCCCAGATTCTCCGGCTCCTCAACGGGCTGGGTGGCGAAGTACATCTTCTTGAGGTACGTGCTCGGCTTGTCTTCCAGGAACGGGACCTCGCGGCGGCGCTCGACGTACTCCTTATCCATCTTGTACATCAGGAAAGGGACCCACGAGATGCCGGCTTCGGTAACGGCGACGCGCAACTGCGGGTAGCGGACCGGCACCCCGGTCGTGATCATGTGCACCAGGTTGGCCATTATCGAGAAGGTATGGCTGCAGATGTGCCGTCCGAACTCGGTCTCGAAGCCCTGCGTGTTGAAGGGGAAGACCGGGTGGATGACGGTGACGCTGTGCAGGAGCACCGGGAGATCCGCTTCCTGCGCTGCCTCGTAGATCGGGTCGTACTGCCTGTGGCCCCAGAGCCGCTCGAGCCCCGCGCACGGCAGGAACACCCCGACCATGCCTGGTTCTTTCGCGTAATTCCGGATCTCACGCGCCGCGTCCTCCGGGTCCTGGGGACACGCGAGGATGCATCCCAGGAGCCCCTTGTCCGGGTGGCACCATTTATCTAGTAGCCAGGCGTTGTAGGCGCGGGCGAGGGCGGCGGCGTAGTCTATCTGAGCGATGACGGGGATCTTGAGGAAGTGGTCCGGGAAGAGGATGCCGATGTCGACGTGGATCTCATCGAGCTCCCGGCGCATCTGCTCCGCGTCGTGGACCATGCGGGTACCCTCCTGCCCGGAGGGGAACTTGGCCTCGTAGGCGGTCGTCCCCGGCGAGAAGCCGGGTATGTCCAGGTAGAACTCCTGCACGTCTTTTATGTTCTCGAGCGCCACCCGCCAGGGCATCTCGCAGTAGGGGATGAGCGCTCCGGGAGATTCGTGGACGTGAACGTCCGCGTCTACGACGAGTATGTCCTCGAGGCTCTCCTTGCGTTCTCTGGACCGGGCTACGGTATCGGTCACTTCTCTGCTTCCTTTCCGTCTCTGGTTCGCGAACCGCCTCTTCTTCAGTGCATCGCCCAGCCGCCGTCGATCATGATGGTCTGGCCGGTAATGAAGGAGGCTGCGTCCGAGGCGAGGAAGGCCGCGAGATTGCCTACGTCTTCGGGTGTGCCGCGGCGTTTTAGCGACTGCTGCTCGAGGATACGGCGGTTGAGCGCCTCCTGGTCCGGGTGGACCCTCTCGGCGTCGGTCGGGAAGGCGCCGGGGGAGATAGCGTTCACGGTGATACCGTCTGGCCCGACCTCGCGGGCGAGCGTGCGGGTGAAGCCGATTATGGCGCCTTTCGAGGAGACGTAGTCAAGGAAGCCCGACCAGCCGATAAAGAACGTTATGGACGCTACGTTGATGATGCGTCCCTTGCCCCGCTCCCTCATGCTGGGGTAGGCGGCCCTGGCGCACAGGAAGTAGCCTTTCAGGTTCACGGCCATCACCCGGTCCCACTCCTCCTCCTCGATCTCCGTCCACGGGCGCAGCGGGTAGATGGCGGCGTTGTTGACCAGAATGTCTATGCCGCCGAGCTCCGAGATCACCCTCTGCGCCATCGCATCGACGGAAGCCTTGTCGGAGACGTCGGCCTCGAGCGCGATGCAGCGGCCCGACGACGCAAGCTGCGCTACCCGCTCGGCTTTCTCCAGCGACCGGTCCACCGCGGCGACCGCCGCGCCGGAGGCGGCGAGCGTCGCGCAGATCCCCTCGGCGAGGCCGCCACCGCCGCCGGTGACGATAGCCACCCGACCTTCCAGAGAACCAGCCACGCGCCGAACCTCCCTGTTGCCGCTCACCGCGACGGTGCGAGCGTCTCCACGAGGACCCTTACGCACCCCCGGACGATCATACACGAAGCCGCAGAATCTCAACAATCCTCTTGCGAGGCATGCTCCGGGCCCGTCGTATAAACTCAGGCGGTCCGGGATGACTATCTCGCGAGGAGGTTGTATGGACCGTCGAAACCTGGGCAACGAAGGACTCGTCGTCTCGGCTCTCGGGCTCGGGTGCATGGGGATGAGCGAGTTCTACGGTACGGGGGACGAAGAGGAGTCGGTAGCTACGATCCAGCGCGCCGTAGAGCTCGGCGTTACCTTCCTCGACACGGCGGACATGTACGGCCCGTTCACCAACGAGAGATTGGTGGGCAAAGCTATCGTGGACAGGCGCGACGAGGTGGTCCTGGCCACCAAGTTCGGCAACGAGCGGCGCGAGGACGGGAGCCGGGTCGGCATCAACGGCAGGCCCGAGTACGTCAGGCGGGCGTGCGACGCCTCGCTCGAGCGGCTCGGCGTGGAGAGCATAGACCTCTACTATCAGCACAGGGTAGACCCCGAGGTGCCCATCGAGGAGACGGTCGGGGCGATGTCAGAGCTCGTCGAGGCGGGGAAGGTTCGCTATCTAGGCCTCTCCGAAGCGGCGCCGGAGACGATCCGGCGGGCGCACGCGGTGCACCCCATGAGCGCCTTGCAGAGCGAGTACTCGCTCTTCACCCGTGACCCGGAGGACGAGGTCCTGCCCACCCTGCGCGAGCTCGGGATCGGCTTCGTCGCCTATAGCCCGCTGGGACGAGGCTTCCTGACCGGCGCCTGGAAGAGCATGGACGACCTGCCGGAGGACGACACCCGCGCAGGCCGCTTCCCGCGCTTCTCGGAGGAGAACTTCAGGCGGAACCTGGAGCTGGCTGACCGGGTCAGAGAGATCGCCACCGAGAAAGACGCGACGCCGGGGCAGCTCGCCCTCGCGTGGCTGCTAAACCAGGGGGACGATATCGTCCCCATCCCTGGCACCAAACGCCGCAAGTACCTCGAGGAGAACGCGGGGGCCACGAACGTGGTGCTCACCGGGGAGGACCTGAGGCGCATCGAGGAGGCGGTCCCGCGCGGCTCCGCCGCCGGGGAGCGCTACTCCGAGCAACAGATGCGCTCTGTCAACAGATAGAGGAGTCTGGATGACCGACGTGGAGCATATCTCGCGCAAAGGCAGCGCCGTACCCATGAGCTGGTTCCCCGTCCCCGAGGAGTCCGAGCTGCCCGAGGATCTGCAGGGGCTCTTCAGGAAGGCGCGGGAGAGGATCGGGTTCGTCCCCAACGTCTTCAGAGCCTACAGCTTCCGCCCCGAGCGGCTGCGCGCGTGGTTCGCCCACTACAGGCAGCTGCACGAGCCTACGGAGAACCTGGACGCGGCGGAGCGGGAGATGATCGCGGTCGCCGTCTCGATGGCGAACGGCTGCCTCTACTGCCTCGTGGCCCACGGCGCCGCACTGCGCGAGGCGCTGGGGGACCCCATTCTGGCCGACCGCATTACGCTGGACCACCGGA
>JARDZQ010000229.1 GCA_029240775.1 Rubrobacteraceae bacterium
GGGGCGCCCGACAAATATTACCGGGGTGCCCAACAAGTCGCCTCTGCGGAATATGCTGCAAAACGGCACATTTTGTCTTTGCTCTTAGGGTCCCTTTGTTATTGTTTCTCTTGTAGTGTTATGTTGTTAAACAACAACTACAGGGAGAACGGGGAGGACTACCCGTGGGGACCGATCGCGTCGAGCTGACGCTCTTCCCGGAATACTCGACGTTAGTGAGCGCCGAGAGGAACCTAGAGGAGTACCCGCTCTTCGAGCTGAAAGCTCGGCAGAGGGGCTCTAAGGCAAGGCTCTTCGAAAGGGTCGTCGAGGGAGAAGGTGGGGTTTCGCTAAGGCAGACCTGGAAGGTCATCCCTTCCGGAGAATACGGCATGCCCGGCCCGGTCGACCAGGACGTCTACCTGGCGGTGCTGCAGCTTTTGGAGCAGCGGGGCGGTATGCCCGAGGATGGGGCGCTGGCCTTCTCGCTCTACGAGCTGAGGAAGGTCTTGGGGTGGTCGGACGACTCCGGGGGCGCTTACCGCGAGATCCGGGACGCGCTGGTGAGGATCCAGCTGACCGGCGTCCAGAGCTCGAACGCCTTCTACTCGGCGGCCGACGAGCAGCTGATCGCCGATTCCTTCAACGTCTGGAGCGTGCACTTCGCCCAGCGCAAGAAGAAAGGCGGCACGGGATCGCGTGCCCGGACGACCCAGGAACGTCACGTCCTCAGGTTCCATCCGGTCTTCATCCGCAACTACGAGGCGCAGTACCTTAAGGGCCTAGACGCGGACTTCTTCTGGGCCCTCAGGATGCCACTGAGCAAGCGCCTCTACCGCCTCATAGATCTCCAAAGGGCCGGGGGCCTATCGTGGAGAACGGACCTCTTCGCCGTGAGGGATCAAATCCCGCTCGACTACCCCTACCCCTCGCAGATAAAACGGGCCCTGGGTAAGGCCCACGCCGAGCTTGAGGAGAAAGGGTTTCTCTCGGGGGTCGAGTACAAGGGCAACGCCGGCGTGCTCTACCGCATCTCGCAGGCCTTCGCCCGCCGGCAGAAGGCGCTCGAACTCTCCGGCACCCCCCAGGAGATGTTCGCCATAGAGCGCCTGATGCGCGAGGGGGTGCGCGGCGACACGGCGAGGGACCTCGTCGTCTCCCACGGCGCCGAAAGGTGCCTGCACTACGCCGAGGCCCTCGACACCCAGGAGGGCATCCGCAACCGCGCTAGCTTTCTCGTCAGCGCCATCCGCAAGGGCTACGCCCTCCCCGAGCCCCCGGAGCCAGCCCAGGAGACCCAGGAGACCTCCCGGATCGCAGACGCCCCCCAGGAGCGAGAAACGAAGCCGCACACCATCGAGCCCACCCCTCCCCCACCGTCGGACCCGGCCGCCGAGGAGCTCTGGAGCCGCGTCCTCGAGCACGCCGAGGAAGAGATAGACGCCTCTTCCCTCCGGGTGTGGTTCGGGGCTGTCACCGCGGTCGCCCTAGGCTCCAACTCTCTGACGATCTCGCTGCCCACACCCTTCGCCAAGGAGTACATCGAGACACGCTTCAAGGCGGCGCTCGAAGACGCGCTACGTCAGGAGCTCTCGCAGGACGCGGCCCTGCGCGTCGTCGTCGGTGCCGGTGGATAGAACAGGAGAGGATGGGAATCAACATAATACTAGGAGGTTTACTCTTTGCGGTATTCCTCTATCTCTTGCCCCGGTTCTGATGTCTCATGTGATACCACTAGACCCTGTAAGTATTATAGGTACTAACGCGAGGTAGATCCAAGGGTCATCTCCCGTGAAACCCTCTCCACCGGAACCCGCCCAATACGCAGATCCTTACCCCATACTTTGTCACTTCGTAAGTCTGTAACTCTGTTGGCAACCGAGGGTTCGAGGACCGACTTTGCACCTGGACCGCCCATGAGTCGTCCGCTACCGGCCGTAGCGCCCGCGCGGCACCCCGCCGAACATCGGAAGGTTTGAGCGCACAGCGGGTCGAGGAAGCGTCGTAAATCTGCCGCGAGAGGGCCCTGTACGCCCGTATGAGCGTCTCGAGGGCGGTCAGAGGATCATAGAGGATGCCCGGAGGGACCGGAAGCATCGTGGAGCGTCTCGAACCGGCCGACGACGCCGGCGGGGATCCTGGTCTGAGCGAATGGCCCGGGCGCGTCCCGACGCTACTTCCACGAGCCGACGAAAGTTGCAGACTTACAGAGTTTGTACCTGACAGACTCCGGTAGTCCTGTTAGGCTTGGGTCGTCGAAGGCGAACTCGGCGGGGAGGAGGGCACGTGAACATCATCGCGGTGGCGAACGGCAAGGGCGGCGTGGGGAAGAGCACGACCGCGGTGAACCTGGCCGGGATCTTTGGGGAAGAGATGCGGGTGCTGGTGGTGGACTCGGACCCGCAGGGGTCTGCGACGTGGTGGATGGAGCGCTCGGAGGGACCGAGGGCGGCCGACGTCGTGCAGGAGACGGACTCGCGGATGCTCGGGCGGGTGCGCGAGGTGGGGGGCTACGACGTGGTGCTGGTGGACACACAGCCGGCCCTGAGGGCGGAGGCCCTGGGGACGGTGATAGGTGCGGCGGACTACGTGGTGTTGCCGAGCCTGCCGGCGCCGATGGACATGGTGGCCCTGATAGAGACGGTCCGCCAGGAGGTGCGCCCGACGGGTGTGCGCCACCGGGTCCTGCTCACGCGGGTTGACGCCAGGAGCAGGGGAGAGGCCGAGGAGGCGCGCGGGGCGCTGGCGGGGGCGGGCATCCCCGTGTTCGAGGACATGGTCAGGGAGTACAAGGCGCACCGCACGGCCTCGCTGCTCGGCATCCCCGTAAGCCGGCTCGGGCTGCGCAGGAGCCGCAACGCCGAGGACGACTACAGGCGGGTGGCCAGCGAGCTGCTGGCGGACCTCGAAGGGGGGCAAGACTGATGGGCGGGAGGCGCCGGCGAGGCCTTGCCGACCTCATAGGCGAGGTGGGGACCGCGCCGCAGGAACACGAGGACGAAGGCCGAGGCCGCGAGAGTACGGCGACAGAAGCCGCACCGGAAAGGCGTGAAGAGGCGCGCGAGAGCCAGCCGGGGAGCGGGGGAGAGGCCACCGTGCGGGAGCAGAGCCGCGATGAGGCCGCGACGCCAGGGGTGCCACCTCGGGTCCCGAAGTACCTCGCGCTCGAGCGCAAGGAGGCGCGCCTGAGGGGGGACCAGGTGGACTCTTTAGCGTCGCTGGCGCGCCGTGTCAACCGGCAAAAGCCCTCGCGCGGGGGCGAGCGGATCACCGAGAACACCCTCATCCGGGTCGCGGTGGACTGGCTCCTCAGCCAGGAAGATTACGTCGGGGGCTCGACCGAGGAGGAGATACGGCGGGGTCTCGGCGTGCGGCACGACGCGCCTTGAGGGTGCTACGGGGCATGAGGGCCGACCAGGCGGACGGGCTGCCCGCGATCGGCGAGACCGGCCGCTACCTGGGTGTCCGCCCCGGCGTGGACATCCTCGTCGCGCCGGACGGGTTCGTGGATTCCGGTACGGAGGGGATGAGCGTCGTCCCGCCGCCCGTGGAGAACCTGGTCGACCACCGTAGGCCACCGGACTTTGGCGGGACGGGTAAAGATCCCGTCTTCGAGCTAGACACCGAAGATCTTCCGGGGGTACTGGTCTACCGGCCCGACCCTGCCAACCCGGAGGGGCACGGCTTCATCGAGCCGGCCCGCAGGGTGTCCTTCGAGGAGTACCGGCGGGCGATACACCAAACCCGCACCCTGTGGCGTCGGCTCCGCCGGGACGTGAGATAATGGACGGTACTATGGAGCAGCCGAAGATAGACGTTGCCGAGCGGATCGCGGACCTGGCCCTGGCCGAGCCCTACGAGCGCGCCCTGTCGACGATCCGGGGCTACGCCGCGGGGCTATTGGACACCGGCTACCCGCGCGACGAACTCTACCGTGACTTCGAGCGCGCCCGCGGCGTGCTCGAAAGGCGAGAAGCTAGCGGAGCCGAGGAGGCCGAGGACACCGTCATGGACGTGATGGACTTCCTCGCCGGCTTCAGCTCCTCCCACATGAAGCTTTAGGTGCCGGCGGAGCCGGCGTGCACCGGGTACGCTGGATCGCTCAGGGCGCGCGCTCGTATCCGCCAAAGACGAGACGATACGCCTCCTTTCCGAGCAGCTGGAGCCCGAGAGGGAGGCCTGTAGGCGAGCCGACACGATCATCGCCCAGCTCACCCGGGCGAACGCCGCCCTGGTTTCCCGCGCGCCCCAGCTGGAGGCCCCGCAGAAGCCGACAGGAGCCGCTGAAGCGGGCGAGGAGGAGCCGGAAGGCAGGGGCCCGGTCCGCTAGCGAAGCCGGAGGGGCTCAGGAGAACGTACAGAGGTCTTGGTAGAGGAAGGTGTTCTGAGGCTAGCAACTTCTGCTGTACGGCGTTCTCCGAAGTTGGTCGGGCTGGTCCGATAGG
>JARDZQ010000230.1 GCA_029240775.1 Rubrobacteraceae bacterium
GCCGTGGCGTACTCCATCAGGTGCTCCAGGCGCCGGGTGAACTCCCGGACCTCCGAAGGGCCCACCTCTGGTCCGTACTCGTTGATCTCCGTCTGCGTCCCCGCCATGGGGTCTATGATGGCCGTCGAGGTCCGCGAGTATCCCTCTATCTCGACGAGGTCGAAGGGTATCGCCGCCGCGGACAACCCGTCGCGGATGGCGTCGCCATTGCGCCCGCCGGCGAAGCCTGTTGCGAGCACCGGCACGCCCAGAGTTCTCAGGCTGCGGGCGACGTTTATGCCCTTGCCGCCTGCGAGGGTGACGCTCTCGGGGGCGCGGTGGCGGTGCCCGAGGGTCAGGCTCGGGACGACCAGCGTGCGGGCCACGGCGGCGTTCAGGGTGACGGTCAGGATCATCGGCAAGTGCCTCCTCTACCCTAACTCCTCTAAGCGAAAATCCCCCCGACTGTATACCACACCCTCTCCCACAACGTGGCCGCGTCGTAGCCCCGGCTCGCGACGAGCGGGGCCTCCCCGACCCGCTCCCCGTCCACCTCGACCAGGACCTCGCCGAGCGTCATTCCCTTCTTCGCGGAGCCGGGCAGATCCTCGAACACCCGCGTCTCACGCCTGACCTCGGGATCCTTGCCTACGAGACCCTCTACGTTCCACTTCGCCACGAGCCCCACCGTCTCTCCCCGGCGGTAGGGTACGTCTGCTCTGGCGTACTGCTCTCCCCCCACAACGAGGTCCGTGCGGTCGTAGACGGTGAAGCCATAATCCAGGAGCCGCGCCGAGGACGCGAAGCGGTCCACGTCGTCGAGGACCACGGAGACGTAGGTCTCGTCTTCGGCGGCGGCCGAGGCGACGAGGCTCGGGCCCGCGCCGGGCGTCGTGCCCGTCTTGACGCCGGTGGCGGGCGGGTAGGTGGAGAGCAGCTCGTTGGTGTTCACGAGCTCTATCTCCCGATCCTGCGTGGTTATGGTCGTGTAGTCCGTCGAGACCAGCTCGCGAAAGAGCGGGTACTCGGAGGCCGCCCGCGCCATGGTCGCCAGGTCGCGCGCGCTCGAGTACTGCCCGCGGGCGTCGAGGCCCGTGGGGTTCTCAAAACGGGTGTCCTCGAGCCCGAGGAGCTCGGCCTCCCGGTTCATCCTCTCGACGAAAGCGTCTACGTCCCCGCCCCCGAGGTGCTCGGCGAGCGCGTAAGCGGCGTCGTTACCGGAGGAGACCAGGGCCGCCGCGAGCAGCTCCCGGACGCTCAGGTTGTCGCCCTCAAAGAGCCCGACGTTGCTGTAGAGGGGGGTCGCGAAGGCTGCGGCGTCCCCAGAGACGGTCACCTCGTCTTCGAGGCCAACCTCGCCCGCCTCGATCTGCCTCAAGGCCACGAGCGCGACCATGATCTTGTCCGTCGAGCCCATCGAGAGCCGTTCGGAGGCGTTCTCTCCGGCGAGGTACTTGCCACTCTCGGCGTCCGCCAGCACCCACGAACGCGCCCCCACCCCCGGCTCGGCAAGTGCGCCCGGCGCCACCACGGCCTGCAACATCAGGACGAGCGCGAGGGCCGCGAGTAGTATTGCGGTGTTGTACGAAGTCCTCAGCACGGGACCATAGAGGCTACGCAAGAAATGTGCGCGCGACAAGGGCCGGTGCGGCGGATATAATTGCCCCCGTCGTGGTTCGCACTCCCAACTCCCGCAGGTAGGGCCGTTGAAGCGCCTGATCGTCGTCTCGGTCGTGGTGCTCGTCGCCGCGTTCACCTACCGCTCTTTCGGCAGCGCCGAGACGGCTACCGGGTCCCTCACGCTCGAGCAGCCAGCTCCAGCCCCGGGCGACCGCGCCCCCGGGTTCACCGCGCGGACCGCGGAAGGAGAGCGCTTCACGCTCACGGACGAGGGCGTCTACGTGCTCTCGTTCTGGAGCACCCTGAACGAGAGCTCCAACAAGGCGAAGCCGGGTTTCGCGGAGCTGGCGAACGAGTACGGCAACGACGAGGCATCCTTTGCGGCCGTCTACATAAACGGCGTCCCGGAGGAAGGCGGCGCCCCCTACGCAATGCTATGGGAAGGCAACGGCAAGCTCACCTCCCGGTACAACGTCAAGCGGGTGCCCAGGCTCTTCCTGATCAAGAACGGTGAGGTGAAGCTGGTGTTGAACGGATACTATGACGGGAGCGAACAGGACCTGAAGGATGCCCTGCAAAAGGTACTGCCGGACGGATCGTGAGCCCACCGCAAAGAGATGAACCTGGAAAGGAACGAGATGACGCGAGAGCTGATGGTACGACTGTTCGGGGCCGTCGTCTTCGCGGCGACGGTGCTGGTGACGGTCATGGCGCTGGTGCATCTTTTCTAGCTTGTCAGCACTTCGAGGGCTCTTAGCTCGAAAGCGCAAAGAAACGCTGAAATGCTTGCACGCGAGGGCCTTTATAAGGCCGATGCGTGCTGAGAGGCTACGCCGGTCGTACTCCGGCGGAGCGTAGCTCGTCTCTTGCGTCTTTCGCCGCCTCTCCGGCGGCTTTTCTGTAGTCCGTCTGCGAGGTTTCGTGGGCGTAGATCACGGCCCTGCTGCTGTTGACGAGGACGCCCGCGCCCGAGCTGTCGAGCAGCGGGCGTATGCCGGCTGCCCCACCTCCCTGCGCCCCGTAGCCGGGTACGAGGAAGAGTGCCCCGGGCAGCAACTCCCGAACGCGCCGGCCCACCTCCGGACGGGTCGCCCCGACCACGGCCCCGGCATCGGGGTAGTCGCCCCCGCTGCCGCCGCCCCCGAGTTCCGCGACGAGCCGGGCCGCGACCTCGAAGAGCGGCGGGGCCGTCGCCCCCTGGAAGCGCTCGGCCGAGGGGTTGGAGGTCGCCACCAGGACGAAGACGCCCCCTCCGCGGCCCAGACGGCGGGCCACCTCGAGGAAGGGGATCACCGCGTCCTCCCCCATAAACGGGTTGACGGTGACGCAGGAGGCGCCGTAGACGGCGAGGTGCGCCTCGGCGTAGGCGGCCGCTACCGGTCCGATGTCCCCGCGCTTCACGTCGGCTATCGCCGGCAGGCCCAGGGAAGCGGCGTCGGAGATCAGGGTCCCGTAGACCTCCATCCCGGGGGTTCCGAGGCGCTCGAAGAACGCCGCCTGCAACTTGACGGCCGCCGCGTGAGGCTCGACGGCCTCGAGTATGCCCCGGCAGAAGACTTGGACCGCCTCTGCAGACGGCAGGTGCTGCAGTTCCTTCGGTAACCTCGAGGGTGCGGGATCAAGGCCCACCACCAGCGGGCTCTCCTTGCGGCGGGCGGAGTCTACCAGCGCCTGCACCGCGAGACCCCCTCAGTCAATAAAGGGGACACAAGAAGGTGCCGCGGAGCCTACTCTCCGCGGCACACTCTGGATCCCTCCAGACTACTTGATCGAGTCTTTGAGCGCGTTGCCCGCGGTGAACTTCGGCACCTTGGAGGCGGGGATGTTGATCCTCTGCTTGGTCTGCGGGTTTATCCCCTGCCGGGCGTCGCGCTGCTGGACGTAGAACTTGCCGAAGCCGGTGATCTGGACCTGGTTGCCCCTCTTGAGCTCAGACTCCACCACGTTGGTGAAGGCCTCGAAGAACTTCTGAGCTTCGCTCTTCGAGCCGTTGGCCTCGTCGGCGATCTTCTCGATCAGCTCCGTCTTGTTCATCGTCTGCTTAACCTCCCTTTACCGCTTACACTCCTCTCCCCCGTGACCCGAGGGAATATACCAGAGACGTGTTTGCGCCTCAATGCTTATTCCCTACCCGTAAATCCTCTATCCTAAGCAGGGCCTGGAAGGGGAACCCCCCGAGCCGGGCGTCGGGCTCCTCTCGCCGGTCAAGTACCGCAACTATCGTTACGACATCGGCTCCAGCGCTCTGGAGGTTCCGGGCGGCCCGCACGGCCTGCGTCCCCGTGGTCACGACGTCCTCGATGAGGGCGACCCGCTCACCCCGCTCGAGGTTGCCCTCAACGTCCCGCCCAGCGGAGCTGCCGTGCTCCTTGGCCGCCTTGCGGACTATGACGTAGGGGAGCCCCGTAACCAGCGCCGCCGCCACCACGAGGGGGACGGCCCCGAGCTCGACGCCGGCCAGGCGCTCGACGCCGGCGGGGAGCCTCTCCGAGAGGGCGTCTGCCAGGTCGCGCAGGAGGTCCGGCTCGGTGGAGAAGAGGTACTTGTCCACGTAGAAGCTGCTGCGCTTCCCACTGGAGAGGACGAAGTCGCCCTCGAGCAGCGCCGCCTCGCGGACGCGGGAGGCCAGGTCAGGGGGCACCGGCGTCGCGTTCCTGGCGCTCGAGCTCCTCTAGGGCCTCGTCGAAGGGGCCAAGGCCCATCCCCTCGACGATCTCGCCGATCTCCCGGGTCACCCTGTCCGCGGCGTCGAGCTCCGTCTCGATGCCCGTATTGATCTCCCTGAGGAGCTCCACGGCTCGGTCGAGCGCCC
>JARDZQ010000231.1 GCA_029240775.1 Rubrobacteraceae bacterium
ACGACCGAAGGGAGGAGCGTATGAGCCCAGTCCACGTGCGGGCTGAGCCCGCGGACTTCGCCGAGAGCGTCCTCATGCCGGGAGACCCCCGGCGGGCCACTTACATCGCCGAGAACTTCTTCGAGGACGCGAGGCTGGTAACAGAGGAGCGCGGGATGCTCGGCTACACCGGCACCTACAAGGGGAGAGAGGTCTCGGTTCAGGCCACGGGGATGGGCTGTCCGAGCGCGGCGATCGTGACGGAGGAGCTGATCGAGCTCGGCGCCAAGAACCTCCTGCGCGTCGGGACCTGCGGGAGCTACAGCCGCGAGCTTAGGCTCGGGGACCTCGTGGTGGCGACCGCCGCGACCCCGAACGACGGGACGGTCGCCTCGATCACGCAGGGCCTCCCCTACGCCCCCGCGGCCCACTTCGACATCGTCCACGCCGCGCACCACGCCGCCGAGAGCGCCGGGCGACGCACGTTCGTCGGCCCGATAGTGAGCTCGGACCTCTTCTACGACCCCGAGGACAAGCCGGCCCGGCTCTGGGGCGAGCTGGGGATTCTGGCTGTGGAGATGGAGGCTGCAGCGATCTTCACGCTCGCGGCGATGCGCGGCGTGAGGGCGGGCTGTCTCCTTACGGTCTCGGACACGATCGCGGAGGAGATCGTGCGCATCAGCGACGAGAACCTCAGGAGCGCCGTGGACAACATGATGGCACTGGCGCTGGACACCCTCCACGCCTTAAACTGATAGCTCTCTTGTAGGGCGCGGGAAAGGGCGCGTCCCGAACGTAAAGCTCGGGAGGGCTTTTGACGATCCTCAACGAAGCGGGGACTCCGGACGTTCTCTCCCCGCTCCATGCCGTGAATGGCCTGGCAGAGAGGCTTCCAGGGGTCCTCGTGGTTGTCGTCGGCACCCGGGCGGAGGCCCACATCGTCCAGACCCTCCCCGCCCTCGACCTGCCCCGCTCCCTCAAGAGCGCGCAGGTAGCCTTCGTGGTTCTGGATCCCGAGGACCCGCCGCAGCAGGGACGGGTGGCCACTCGCGTGATAGAGGCCGCGGCGGGCCTGCGCGGCACGGGATTCGTGCTGCTGGTGGTGGGCCACTCGGCGGAACTGCTCGGGGTGGACGCAGATTTCGAAGCCCGCCTGGTGAGCAGGCGCCTGGACCTCCCGACCGGGGTGGCCAACCCGGACGCCCCCTACGATGTCTCCGGCACCCTCTCGACAGATCTAGAGGACCGGGCGCTGGCCGCGCTCGTAGAGGTGTGTCCGAAGAGGAGGACCTCCGATCTCCTGGAGACGGCTTCGGCGCCGGCTCAAAAACGCTCCCGCCGCTTCGGGGGTTTTCTGGGCGGGAGCCGCGACGAGACCCGCCCGAGCCGCACCCGTCCCGTTGTGCTCCTCGGCGGCCTTGCCTCGTCCGGCACCGCGGACGAGCTGAGCGGGGAGCTCGAGCGGGCCGGCGTGGAGGCGGTCGGGCGCGTGCCGGCAACGGGGATGCGGGAGCTGCCGGCCCTGGGCGAAGAGACCGTGGTCGCGGCGGTGGACCCCAACCTCACCGCGGCACTAGGAGCGGCAGCGGAGCGCGGCGCAAGGGTAGTCAGTACGCTCACGCCGATCGGGGTGGACGGCACGGCCCGCTTTATCCACGACGTGGCTGCGGAGGCCGGGGCGCGAGCAAACGAGCTGGCCCGGGCGCGGTCGGTCTGGGAGAACCTCGAGCGTCTGCGGAACCGCGTGCGGGGAAGGAGGATCTTCTTCGCCGGCGACACCGGGCTGGAGGTGCCGCTCGCCCGCTTCCTGGCGGACGCCGGGGTGGTGGTGCTCGAGGTCGGCGCGCCGCGGCTGGACCGGCGCGCCCTGGCGGAGGAGCTTCAGGCCCTGGGCCCCGACGTGGACGTAGTCCAGTCCCCGGACTGGCGGGGACAGATGAGACGGATAGACGCCGCCAGGCCGGACGTTGTGGTGGCGAGCCCGGGACTCCACGTGCCGCTCGTCGCCCGCGGTCACCTGTGCCGCTCCCCGCAGGACTTCCTGGAGGCCGGGGTGCACGGCTACGAGGGCGCCCGGCGCATCCTCGAGCTCCTGGTAAGCACCTTCGAGCGGGCCGAGGCCCTCGACTCCGTGAACCTGTGAGGCTCCTGCGCGGCGTCTACGAGGGACCCGGCAGCCACGGCATCCTGCGGGTAGCCGCGAGCATGCGGGGCGTGCACACCGTGCTGCGGGCCCTGCCAGGCGAAGGGTATTTCCCGGCGCTCTACGGGGCGCGGGAGCGGAGCGGCGAGGCTGCGCCGGTCTCATTGAGCCCCCTGCGAGGGATCCCCGAAGACTCGTGGGGACCCGGCGACCTCGTCCGCGACCTCTCGAGCGTCGTCCGGCGGCACCCGGAGACGGAGGCCATCATCCTGGCCCGCTCGGAGGCCGCACTCCTCTCCGGGGAGGAGGCGCCGGAGATCCCCGAGAGCGACGAGGCCCCTAAGCTGGTCACGTGCGAGTGGGAGTCTCCACGCGTCGGGGAGGTCGAGGCCGCAGACCTGGCGCTCGAGGACCTGGTCAGGGCCCACTCCCGCGGGAGGCGCGAGAGGAGCCCTTCCCCCACCGCGAACCTGTTCGGACCGCCGGTCTTCGGTCCCAGCGCCGCGGCGGAGTACGCGGAGGCGGAGCGGCTACTGGTCCTGATCGGGGTCGGAGTCAACGCCCGAGTACCGCTGAGCGCGAGCGTCGCAGACCTCTCCCGTCTCTCCCGGGCGTGGGTGAACGTGCTCCTATACAGGGAGATCGGGGAGTCCGCAACGCTCCACCTGCAGGACGAGTTCGGGACCCAGCGCGTGACGACACCCATGATAGGCGCCGCGGGGACCGGCGCGGCGCTCAGGACGATCGGCGAGCTGTGCCAGCTGGACCCGAAGAGGGTGCAGCAGGCGGTGTGGGCCGAGCTGGCCCGGACGGCGAAGCTCCCGTGGTACGCCCGCCTCGGAAGACCGGAGACGTTCCGGGGCCGGCGGGTCGCTATCTTCGGGGACTTCACCTACCCTCTGGGGCTCGGCTACGCCCTCTCCCGAGAGGTCGGCCTCGAGGTCGCCGCGTGCGGCACCTACCTGGAACACCTGGAGCGGGACTTTCTCTTCCACGCGCACACCTTCACCGACGAGGCGTTCGTCGAGAGCGACCCTGAGGAGGTCGCAGCCCGCATCGAAGCCTCGGACCCGGACCTCGTAGTCGGGACATACCTGGAAGAGGGCGTAGCCGCCTCTTTGGGCGTCCCGTTCCTACCACTGTGTACTCCCACTACCCACAGCCGCTTCGTGGAGCAGCCCCTCATGGGCTACGCGGGATCTAGCGTCCTAGCAGACGCTCTTGATAGTGCTCTGAGCCAGCCGGAGGAGCCGGAGGCCGTGGAGACCGCGAGCATGCCGTGGACGGAGGAGGCACGCGAGGAGCTCGCGGGGACACCTCCTTTTCTGAGAGGCCGGGCGCGACGCCTCGCCGAGGAGCACGCCCGCGAGGTTGGCTCGGCCGAGGTGACGCGCGAGATCTTCCTCAGATCCCGGCGTTAAGCGTGCTCCTCCAATAGCTCCGCGGTGCCGCGACAGCCTCCAAGCCGGTGGTGCAACTCCTCCGGCCCTATCGCTAGGCCGCCTTGACTACGTACGCCTCCACCCCGCTCCGCACCACGCCCTCCCGGTCCCGACTTGTCATGTGGACTAGCGTGTGGTTCGTCGTGGTTTTCTGGAGGTACGCATTCGGCAGCAGCGACAAACGAGAACTCGTGGTCCTCTTCGAGGCAGCCGGAAAGAGGTAGGAGCAATACGAGCTGCCTGACGACCATTCTCTGCAAGCGACGCATGCAAGTGGCTCCGGGAGGCGGGCAACACCCCGAAGCCTGAGTCCACAGAAACGGAGACACATCCCTGGACTAGTCCATACTAGCGTGCAATCAGCGCTCTAGGCGGCAACGACCGGGTTGACGGCCTCGGCTACCTCATCGGCTCCAGGCGACTCGGGGTCGCGACCGTCATGGTCGAACTGGCCGCCCCGTTCTTCGCGGTGGCAGTGAGCGCGGGCCTCGTCCTCGGCCTGGAGCCGGCGGGCCACGGGTACCCGGGATAGGTTCGTGTCGCTATAATCCAGCGCGATGGGCATAAGGGACTTCATCCGGCACCTCAAGGAACACCGGGAGATGTTGGAGAGGGGTTCGGAGCTCTCGGATGCCGAGCGAGAGGAGATCCTGCGCCAGGCCGAGACGATGGTCGGGATGGCCGATGCGGCCGTCAAAGAGCTCGGATCCATCATAAACAACCGCAGGATCAACCTCCCCGAGGAGCACGCCGTCCGCTTCGCCCAGGACGTCTTCCTGTATCTGCGCGACGAGGAAGAGAAGGTCAAGGAGCGGGTCAGGGCCCAGGTCTCTTAACGCGCTTCGCA
>JARDZQ010000232.1 GCA_029240775.1 Rubrobacteraceae bacterium
GCAGGATCGCGCGGTTGCCGCGCTCCGAACGGGAAAGGTAAACGACGCGCACGGGCGCTGGGCCGCGCGTCGGGACACGCTACGTGCACCAGCAGCACCGTCTCTGGCTCCCGGCTGCTCGACCGTCCGGGGGTCGCGGGAGAAGGGAGAGGGATGCCGGACTTCGAGAGGGCGCCTTCGCTCCTGGCGCTCGTAGTGCTGCCCGAGCTGCACGTATCGGACAAGGGGCTCGTCGGGGCGAGCGAGAGCGGCTTCGGGTGTGTCGACCCCTTCGAATATATCTGAGGGGACCGGCGAGACGTCGCCGGAGTAGTGATAATGCGGCATAGTCTTGACTTGCTAGAACGGAGGGACGGATAGGTGGAGTTCCATAGCCCCGACTCCTGGCGTGAGGCTCTGGAGGTCAAGGCGGCGCAACCGGAGGCCGTGGCCATCTTCGGCGGGACCGACGTCATGGTCGACCTGAACTTCGACCGGGAGAGGCCCGGTGCCGTTCTGGACCTCACGCGAGTCCCCGAGTTGGGGGAGTGGGGTGAGGGCGACGGTCGTCTGCGCGTCGGTGCCGGGGTAACCTACACGCGGATAATCAGCGAGCTCGGGAGCGAGCTGCCGGGGCTTGCGATGGCCTCGCGGACGGTGGGGTCGCCCCAGATCCGGAACCGCGGCACCGTGGGCGGCAACCTGGGCACCGCCTCCCCTGCCGGCGACGCGCTCCCCCCGCTCTACGTCTCGGACGCCGAGGTGGAGCTCGCCTCCACAAACGGCACCCGTCGCGTCCCCGTCGTCGAGTTCATCACCGGCCCCAAGAGGAACGCTATGCGGCCGGACGAGCTCATAGCGGCCTTCCATATCCCCAGGGCCGAGGGACCGCAGCAGTACGCCAAGATCGGGACACGCAACGCGATGGTGATCGCCGTCTGCGCCTTCGGCCTGGCCCTCCGTCCGGAGCGGAAGAGAGTCGGGGCCTGCCTGGGCTCGGCGGCGCCTACGCCGGTCCGGGCCCGCGAGGCCGAGGAGTTTATCGAGAGTGTGCTCGACTGGGACTCGAGAGGTGAGATAGGCGACACTGAGCTCCGGCGCTTTGGCGAGCTGGTGGGGGAGGCTGCCAGCCCCATAAGCGACGTCCGCGGCACCGCCGCCTACCGCACCCACGCCGTGGGCGTGCTCGCGCGTCGCACGCTCGGGTGGGCCTGGGACGAGTACAGGAGGGGCGAATAGTGCGGCTCAGACTCAACATCAACGGCGAGACGAGAGAGGCGGACGGCGTCTGGGAGGGCGAGAGCCTCCTGTACGTGCTGCGCGAGCGGCTCGGGTTCCCCGGCTCCAAGAACGCCTGCGAGCAGGGCGAGTGTGGCTCGTGCTCCGTCTACCTAGATGGCGTGCTCGTCTGCTCCTGCCTGGTGCTCGCCGGCCAGGCCGAGGGGCGCGAGGTCGTAACCGTCGAGGGTATAGCCGAGGGCGAGGAGCTGCACCCCGTGCAGAGGGCCTTCGTCGAGGCCGGAGGGGTGCAGTGCGGATTCTGCACGCCGGGGCTCATAGTCGCCACCCACGATTTGTTGGGACGCAACCCCGATCCCACCGACGCGGAGATCCGGGAGGCCCTCGCCGGCAACCTCTGCCGCTGCACCGGCTACGAGAAGATCCTCGACGCGGTCCGCCTCGCGGCGGAGAGGATGAGCTAGGGGCGGAGGCTGCGTGATTGGTCACTGCGAGCCGCCGGCTCGCCGAGAGAGTAGAGGTTCTACTATGATGATCGAGCAGACGGAGCCTGCGACCCCCACCCGCGAACGTCCGGACGCGCCGGTCACAACGCCGGGTAAGGTAGGTGAGCACACAGAGCGCGCAGACGGTGTTCCGAAGGTAAAGGGCGAGTTCGAGTACTCCTCTGATCTCTGGATGGATGGGATGTTGTGGGGAGCGACGCTCAGGAGCCCCCACCCGCACGCGAACATCTGGTCCATAGACACTGCCGAGGCGGAGGAGATGCCGGGGGTGCAAGCGGTCCTGACCCACGAGGACGTTCCCGGGCGCAAGGTGTACGGTATGGAGGTCCCGGACCAGCCGGTGCTCGCGTGGGAGAGGGTCCGCTACCAGGGCGAGGCCGTCGCCATCGTCGCCGCGGACCATCCCGAGACCGCGAGGCGCGCGCTGGAGAAGATCTCCGTCCAGTACGAGGTCCTCGACCCCCTGACCGACCCGGAGGAGGCGATGAAGGAGGACGCCCCGCGCCTCCACCTCTCCGGGAACGTCCTCAAGCGCATAAACATCCTGCACGGCGACGTGGCAGAGGCTTCAGCCTCTGCCGACGTGGTCGTGAGCGGGGAGTACGAGGTCGGGATGCAGGACCAGGCCTTCCTCGGTCCCGAGTCCGGGCTCGCGGTGCCCGACGGGCAGGGCGGCGTGGATCTCTACATCTCCACCCAG
Organism: Rubrobacteraceae bacterium; assembly: GCA_029240775.1. GTDB lineage: Bacteria > Actinomycetota > Rubrobacteria > Rubrobacterales > Rubrobacteraceae > JALYGY01. Next base: position 2,425 of record JARDZQ010000232.1, read on the forward strand.
TGGCTCCACCTGGACCGGGACCAGGTCGCCGATAGCCTGGGCCTGGACCCCGAGCAGGTCCGGCTGACCCTCTCTGGCGTCGGTGGCGCGTTCGGCGGGCGGGAGGACCTCTCGATGCAGATCCACGCCTGCCTGCTGGCGCTGGAGACCGGTCGCCCAGTGAAGATGGCGTACAACCGCGAGGAGTCGTTCTTCGGGCATGTCCACAGGCACCCCGCGAAGATGCGCTACGAGCACGGCGCGACGCGAGACGGCGAACTCCTCTACGTCAAGGCCCGCCTCGTCTTCGACGGCGGCGCCTACGCCTCCAGCTCCATCGCCGTCTGCACCAACGCGGCGACCTTCGCCTGCGGCCCCTACGAAGTGCCCAACGCCCGGATAGAGAGCCACATGCTCTACACCAACAACCCGCCCTGCGGCGCGATGCGCGGCTTCGGCGCCGTCCAGGTCTGCTTCGCCCACGAGGCCCAGATGGATAAACTGGCAAACGAGCTCGGGATGGACCCCCTGGAGCTCCGCATAAAGAACGCCGTGAGGCCCGGCATCAGGTTCCCCTTCGGTCAGGAGGTGCCGCCTCCTGCTCCCGTCAGGGTGATCCTGGAGCGCGTCGGGGACATGCCCCTGCCGGAGGAGGAAGAGGTTATGGGCCGCGACCTGCGCCGGCTCCCTGGCGGCGTCTCCAACGTGACGCACGGCGAGGGGGTGAGGCGCGGGGTGGGCTACGCCGTCGGATACAAGAACATAGGCTTCTCGGCCGGCTTCGACGACTACTCGACGGCGCGCGTTACGCTCTCCATCGAGGAGGGCGAGCCGCTCGTGCGGATCCACACGGCGGCGGCGGAGGTCGGGCAGGGGCTCATCACGGTGGAGGCCCAGATCGCGCGCACCGAGCTCGGGGTCGAGAGGGTTGCCGTCCTCCAGGCGGACACGAGGGTTGGCTCCGCCGGTTCCACCTCGGCCTCGCGCCAGACCTACATGACCGGCGCCGCCGTCAAACAGGCCTGCGAGCAGGTGCGCGCGCGCATCTTCCAGAAGGTGCGAGAAGAGTACGCAGACGAAGACCTTGCGATCGAGGACGGCGATATAGTCTCGGGCGGCGAGAGCGTCGTCTCGCTCGCAGAGCTTCTCGGCGGGGAAGAGATCGAGGAGACCGTCGAGTTCCACCACAGGGAGACCGAGCCGCTCGACGAGAGGGGACAGGGCAACGCTCATCTGCAGTTCGCCTTCGCGGCGCACCGGGCGGTCGTCGAGGTGGACACCGAGCTCGGGCTCGTGCGGGTCGTCGAAGTGGCGACGGCCCAGGACGTGGGCAAGGCCATGAACCCGCAAGCGCTGGAGGGCCAGATCGAGGGCGGGATAGCGCAGGGGCTCGGGCTCGCCTTGCTCGAAGAGATCCAGATAAAGGAGGGCAAGATCCAAAACGCCTCCTTCACGGACTACCTGATCCCCACGATCCTGGACATGCCCTCCGTGAGGGCGGAGATCCTGGAGCTCGCCGACCCCGAAGCCCCCTACGGTCTGAAGGGCGCCGGCGAACCCCCAACCATAGCCTCGACCCCGGCCATCGTCGCTGCCCTGCGCGACGCCACCGGGCGGGAGCTGGCCCGCGTCCCGGTGAAGCCAGAGCAGATCGTGGGGATAGCCGAGAAGCCGCCGAGCGAGCCGCCGCAACCGGGGAGCCGCGGGTACTCCGGTATCGGGCACCTGGACGAGAGGGAGGAGCACTAGTGCCCGCATACGATAGGGCGGAGCTCACCGCCGAGCTCACCGTAGTACCGTCCCCGGAGGCGGAGAGCCCGCCGCGGGAGCAGGTCGAGGCTGCGAAAAGCGCGGCGAGCGACTCGGGGTTGGCGCGCGAGGGGGGACCGGAGGTCACGGCGCTCGCCGGCGGACGCGGGGAGGTCCTGGATGCGACGATGAAGGTCATAGAGGCGGCACTCGACGCGGGGGCGCACGCGGTAGAGGTTCGGGTTGAGGCGGAGGGGGA
>JARDZQ010000233.1 GCA_029240775.1 Rubrobacteraceae bacterium
GTTCCTCTCCGCTTCTCTCCTGCTCTGTGTATATCGGCGTACCCGACCTCGAGTTAGCGCAAACGCACGCCGCATGCCTGCTTCCTAAGTCGCCACCACCGATCAGCTTGGACATAGTACGGTGAAACCGCTTATCTGTGGTGGCTACCGAAGAGGAGCCGAGGGTTTTCGAATCTCTGTCTTCCGCCGTGCGAAGGCGACAAGGGCACTTCTGGTGCGTACTACCTTGTTCGAGAATACAGCATATTTTTGCCGTTCTCGGCCATATTGACACGCTCGCTCTGGTTTCTAAGTACCGATCCCTGTATAGCGACTTGCCAAGGATTTTGGCTCGTGCAAAATGGATGCACTGGGGCCCAACTACACTGCAAACCACTGTAGATGGCGAAGCGCCTTAATTTCAAGCCCCATATTGCTTGAGCATTGTCATAACCTTGCAAACAGTCCGCCAATTTCGACTGGTGATCGCGACGCCGAGTAACTTTTCAGTGTTCGCAGCGAGCTTAGATCTCCCTATGCCGTCAGGCGCGTGTAGATAGAAAACCCTATCCTTGAGTGCAAATCGCTCGCGATCACTCTTGATGCTTTCGAGGGCGCCTAGATCGGGATTCTTCGGCATAGAAGCTAGAAAGTGTAGATGCAGGGTCTTGGGTTCGGATTCTGCTTCGGGAAACGGATTAGATTCAATCGCCCTTTCCATTTCCTCTGGCGTCAACAGGAGTACTTGAGGTTCAAAGCCATGGTTCTCCTTGATCGCGGCTCTGATCTTGTTTGAAAGCAGCGAGGCATTCTCTTCCTTGTTCTGAAAAACTGCATTACCGCTCTGGATATAAGTCTTGACGTTCTGTGAACCAATATCCTCGAGTAGGGCTACAAGGTCCTTCATCGGCAGAACCTTGGTTCCTCCGACGTTTATCCCTCTAAAGAGTGCAATGTAAGTCTTCATCAGGGCACCACTCCAACAGCTAGTTCTCCCGCCGACGCCTATGGTCGATGGACAACACCCGATGAGAAGATCGACCACCCAATAATCATACCCAGAACGGAACGACCTCGTTGCCCTGTATTGTGCTCTGAACTGAGCGTAGTACGTGTCGACGAGGGCGTCTGCGACGTGATGTGGGAAGAGGTGGCACCGATTGGTCAGCACAATCTACAAAAACACGCCCTCTGAGCGGTGGAGTGAATAGCACCATACCGAGAACGTCGCCACCCAGAGGGAAATCTGACGTAATCTGTGGCTAGGTTCAGTCAGGAACTGGACGGATGGAGTCGCGTTGCTGCACAGAGGCACTAAAGCGTATTTTGAGTCTTCGATGATCCTTCACCGTTTCCTGCACAACGAAGAGATTTAGTGGTAGGCGATGCTGAGATCCTGTGTGGGTGATAGCCTTCTTAGGTAGACCCCTCGAGAGATGCAACGGCGGTCCCCGCCACACGATGTAGGAATAACCCGGAACAAGATTTGAAATGCTGTAGAGGGGGCAAGAACTCTACGAGGTATCCAAAAGTTCACGTAGGAGCAGCGGAAGGCGGGGCGCGTGTGGAAGAGACACCTCGCGGGACAAGATAGGCGGGCGCTGTGATCGGCTTGCCGGATAGTGTGCGGGCATGCCTGTTCGACTTGGATGGGGTGCTAACCCGGACGGCCACAGTCCACGCTGCTGCCTGGAAGGAGATGTTCGACGGGTACTTGCGCGAGCGGGCGGCGCGAACAGGGGAGGAGTTCGTCCCTTTCGATCAGGTTGCTGACTACACTCGGTATGTAGACGGCAAGCCGCGCTACGACGGGGTGCGGTCGTTCCTCACCGCACGGGGCATCGAGCTGCCTGAGGGCGAGTCTGGCGACCCGCCGAGCGCTGAGACCGTTCGCGGGTTGGGCAACCGCAAGAACGAACTCGTCTTACGGTTGATCCGCGAAGGGGGCGTGGAAGTCTACGACGGCTCGGTGCGCTACCTTGAGGCGGCGCGCGAGGTCGGCCTGCGCCGCGCCGTAGTCTCCTCGAGCGCCAACACCCACGATGTTCTGGTCGCCGCCGGCATTGAAGGATTCTTCGAGGCCCGCATCGACGGGGTGGTGGCCGAGCGCGAGGGGCTGAAAGGGAAGCCAGCCCCCGACACCTTCCTGGCCGGCGCGCAGGCGCTTGGCGTGACGCCTGGAGAAGCCGTGGTCTTCGAGGATGCGCTCGCCGGCGTGGAAGCCGGGCGGGCGGGGGGCTTCGCCTGCGTCGTCGGCGTCGACCGCGCCGGGCAGGCCGAGGCCTTGCGCGAGCATGGCGCGAGCATCGTAGTGTCCGATCTCTCCGAGCTACTGGAAGACTGATGACCCAGCATCGTTCCTTCCCGCCTGAGCCGTGGGCGGTCAGCGAGACAGAGCTGGACCTATCCACGTTGGCTGAGAGCGAGGCGATCTTCGCCCTCTCGAACGGACACATCGGTCTGCGGGCGAACCTCGAGGAGGGGGAGCCTCACGGCTTGCCGGGCACATACCTCAACAGCTTCTACGAGACGCATCCGATGGCTCACGCCGAGGCAGGCTACGGCTACCCGGAGGTCGGCCAGACGCTGGTCAACGTCACTAACGGCAAGATCATCCGCCTGCTCGTAGACGACGAACCTTTCGACGTCCGTTATGGGCGGCTGCGCGCGCACGAGCGCGTCCTCGACCTGCGAGCTGGGGTGCTGCGACGGCAGGCCGAGTGGGTCTCCCCGGCCGGGCAGGAGGTACGGCTGTCATCGGTGCGCGTGGTCTCGTTTGTGCAGCGTGCTGTAGCAGCCATCCTGTATGAGGTCGAGCCGCTTGGCGCCTCGGCAAGGCTGGTGGTGCAGTCCGAGCTGGTAACCAATGAGCCACTGCCGGCCGCAGTCCAGGCCGATCCCCGTGCCAGCTCTGGCATGGGCTCGGCACTGCATTCCGAGTCCTTCTCCGACCACGACACCCGGGTCGTGCTCGTCCACTCCACAAAACGGAGCGGCTTGCGGATGGCTGCGGGGATGGACCACGTCGTGGAAGGGCCGCCCGCCACACAGACGATCGCGGAGAGCAGCGAGGATCTCGGTAGGGTGACAGTCGCTACGGAGCTCGAGCCGGGGCAGCGTCTTCGGTTGGTGAAGCTCCTAGGGTACGGCTGGTCGAGCCGGCGCTCCCTGCCGTCGGTACGTGACCAGGTCGATGCGGCCCTCGCCGCTGCGCGTCGCAGCGGCTGGGAGGGGCTCCTGAGCGCCCAGCGCGACTACCTCGACGACTTCTGGGATCGAGCCGACGTGGAGCTAGAAGGGGACGACGAGCTCCAACAGGCGGTCCGCTTCGCGCTCTTCCACATCCTGCAGGCCGGTGCTCGCGCGGAGGGGCGGGCGATCGCCGCCAAGGGACTGACCGGCCCGAGCTACGACGGACACACGTTCTGGGACACCGAGACGTTCGTCCTGAAGCCCCTGACCTACACCGTTCCGCACGCGGTCGGCGACGCGCTCCGGTGGCGCCACGCCACGCTCGACCTGGCCCGCGAGCGCGCGAAGATCCTCGGCTTGGATGGGGCCTCCTTCCCCTGGCGCACCATCCGCGGTCAGGCGATCTCGAAGTACTGGCCGGCCAGCACGGCCGCCTTCCACATCAACGCCGACATCGCCGCCGCCATCGTCCGCTACCTGGTAGCCACCGGCGACGATAACTTCGAGCGCGAGGCCGGCCTCGAGCTGCTCGTCGAGACCGCCCGGCTCTGGCTCTCTTTGGGCCACCACGATGCCAGCGGCCGCTTCCGCATCGACGGCGTTACCGGCCCTGACGAGTACAGCGCCATCGCCGACAACAACGTCTACACCAACCCCATGGCGCAGAAGAACCTCCTCGCGGCAGCCGACACTGTCGAGCGCCACCCCGACCGTGCCCGGGATCTCGGGGTCGACCCTGATGAAGTGGCCGCATGGCGGGACGCGGCTCGGGCCATGTTCATCCCCTACGACGAGGCGCTAGGCGTGCATCCCCAAGCCGAGCAGTTCACCGAGCACGCGGTCTGGGACTTTGCGCGCATGGGCCCAGATCAGTATCCGCTGATGCTGCACTTTCATTACTTCGACCTCTACCGCAAGCAGGTCGTCAAGCAGGCCGATCTGGTTCTGGCGCTATACCTGAGAGGGGATGCGTTCTCACCGGAGGCTAAGGCGCGTAACTTCGAGTACTACGAGCCCCTGACGGTCCGCGACTCCTCACTGTCGGCGTTCGCTCAGGCGGTGGTCGCGGCCGAGGTTGGGCATCTCGAGCTGGCCTACGACTACTTCGGAGAAGCTGCTCTCCTGGACCTCAGCAACCTCCATCACAATACTCGGGATGGCGTTCACCTGGCCTCCTTGGCCGGGGCCTGGAT
>JARDZQ010000234.1 GCA_029240775.1 Rubrobacteraceae bacterium
GCTTCTCCGTCGGCTCGGGAGGCGATTGGAGCGGTGTCAACCGGGTTCGAGGAGTTCGGGAAAGAGGTTCGCTCCGAAGATCCGTTGGGTTGGCCGCGGTATCGGGACCAGCTCGCTCGCGCTTCCGAGCGGAGCGGGGAGAACGAGGGGGTCGTCACCGGAGAGGCGTACGTGGGAGAGACGCCGGTGATCATCGTCGCCTTCGACTTCAACTTCCTCGGGGGGTCGGTGGGTGAGGCGACCGGGCGCAAGATCGTCGAGGCCATTGCGCGGGCGAGGGAGTCCCGCCGGATCGTCGTCTCCCTGGTGGCGACGGGTGGCGCCCGGATGCAAGAGGGCATGCGCTCGCTTGTCCAGCTGCAGAGGATGGCCGACGTTTGCGCTGGCGCACGTGCGGAAGGCGTGCCGCACATCAGCGTGCTCCGGCATCCCACCACCGGCGGCGTATGGGCCTCGCTCGCCGCCAGCGCGGACTTTGTGGTCGCGGTCAAGGGAGCAGCCGTGTCGTTCGCTGGCTCCAGGGTCCGCGAGGCCGAAGAAGTGGACGACGACTTCACGAGCGTCGGGAAGCGCCGCTGTGGCTTCGTCGATCTAGAGCTGGAAGCGGAGGATCTGCCCGAGAGCCTGGCGACCGTTGTCGAGCTCCTCTCCCCCGAGAAGGACGAGCCGCTGTCACCGCCCGACGTGCCGGTGGCGCTCGGCGCCGTGAGGTTGCCCAGGAGGGCGTGGGTCTCGGTCGAGCGCGCCCGGCGCGTCGGCAGACCCCGCGCCGCCGCCTACCTCGACGAGTACTTCGAGCATCGGGTAGAGATCTCCGGCGACAGAGTCGGCGGCGTGGACGAGGGTATGCTCTGCGGTTTCGGCCGCAGGAAGGGCAGGACCATCGCCTACGCCGCCCAGTGCGGCACGGCGAACAGCGCGGCGGGATTCCGCACGGCCATGCGGCTGCTGGAGCTCGCAGAGAGGTTCCAGTTCCCGGCCCTCACGCTCATCGACACCCCCGGGGCGGCCGACGCCGCCGAAGACGAGCGGGAGGGCGTCGGCACGGCGATCGCCGAGCTCTTCTGTACTGTAGCGAATCTCAGCGTCCCCATAACCTCGCTGGTCATCGGCGAGGGAGGTTCGGGAGGGGCGCTTGCGCTCGCCGCCCCGGACAACCTCTGGATCGCGCCCGACGGGTACTTCGCGGTGATCGCACCTGAGAGCGCGGCAGCGATAATCGAGAAGGACCGTTCGAAGGCCGAGGCTATCTCCGAACACATGCACCTCAGGCCGCAGGATCTGGTGCACCTCGGCGTGGTCCGCGGCATCGCGCCGACCAGGCGTAGGCCGACACGCGCCATAAGAATGTCCTATGACGCGGTTCGCAGGTGGGTGAGGAGCCAGCCGGGAAAGGAGCATGCGTAGCAGTTTAGCGAGGGCCAGAAAGAGCTGGCTGCTCGGGGCAGGACTCGCGTTGATGGTTGGCCTTCTGGTCGGTTGCGCCAGCAGGGACCATGGTGTGGGAGCAGGTCACGCTGCGCGACATCCTCTCCGGCGTGCTTCCCTCCGTAGCTGTCCTGGCCGTCGGGATAGTGATCCTGGCCATCTTCCGGCCTGGTGACCTGGCTGCCGGACCGCATACTCGAATAGACAAGAGCAGGGCTCAGAACGACCGTTCGTTGCGCAAAGCCGCCAGGGCGCGCTCCAGGCCGTCCATCTCGTGGGCGCGCAGGATCTCGCTCGCGCCTGCCGCGTCCGACTTCTCGATAGCCGCGAGGATGCGCTCGTGGTCCTCTATCGACTTCGAGACGACGTCCTTCGTCGTCATCGACAGGCGGAGGAACATATCCAGGGGCCCCTCGATCTGCGTGTACAGGCGTAGCAGCGCGGAGCTGTGCGAGAGCTCGATGATCGTCTTGTGGAAGACGAAGTTCAGCTCGTGGTAGCGTCTGATCTTCCTGCGGCTCTTCTTCATCTCGCGCACTACGGGATCGAGTGCCGTCAAGGAGAGGCGCACCATCCTCGAACCATCGCAATCGCGCTCCAGGGCCAGTTCCTCCAGAGTTACCCGTACTTTGTAGAGCTCTTCGATCTCTCGCGTGGTGTACGTCTTGACGATGGCGCCCTTCCTCGGGATGCGCTGCACAAGACCCTCTCGATCCAGGAGGTAGAGGGCCTCCCGTATCGGCGCGCGGCTGGTGCCGAACCGCTCGGCCAACGCCTGCTCGAGCAACCTCTCCCCCGGACGCAGGCTGCGCTCGACGATCTCGTCGGCGAGGATCTTGGCGACCCGCTGCGGGAACGACGGTCTGGAGGTTCTGTCTATGGTCGGGTCCTCGCTCTCCTCAAACGCCTGCGCGCCGGCGCGGGCATTTGACCTGGGAACGTTCTCCCGAGCGTAGGCTTCCGGGGCCGGCACGGATTATTCTAATCTAACCGAGCCGCGCAGCGTTCGAGACACTCTACGCCCGGAGTCCCTTACTCCTCCGGGGATCGCGGAGAACGTGAAGATCTCCAGCGCCAGAGCAGGTACAAGGCCCCGGCCAAGAACGCCACCGCTACCGCGTAGTCCAGGAGGTGGAGGTAGTCCCCGATCCTCTCCCAGTTCTCGCCCAGGACGTAGCCAAAATAGGTCAGCGCGAAGACCCAGGGGATGCACCCGAGGGTCGTGTAGAGGGTGAACTTGGCGAAGTTCATCCTGGCGGTCCCGGCTGGGAAGGAGATAAAGGTGCGGACCACGGGCAGGCAGCGGGAGATAAAGACCGTGAACTCCCCTACCTGTCGAACCACTTCTCCGCCAGGTGGAGGTGGTGGGTCCTCACCCCCACGTAGCGCCCGTAGTGGAACCAAAGCTCGCGCCCGCCCCACAGCCCGACGAAGTAAGCGACCCACGAGCCGACCAGGTTCCCGAGGACCCCCGCGGCCACCGCCGCAAACAGCGTCATCTCGCCCTCGGAGACCAGGTAGCCTGCGAAGGGTGAGATCGCCTCGGAGGGGATCAGGATCCCCATGCTCTCGAGCAGCATGAGCACGAAGACCGCGGGCACGCCGTAGGCCCCGATGGTGTGGGTGACGAAGTCTATGAGCGGCTTGAGGATCGCTTCGAGCACGGAGGAGAAGCTAACACCTGAACGTACTATTTTCCACCGGCACGCCTTCTCAACGGTCCTTGCGGCGAATCTCCGCGGCCCTCAGGCCCCGGATCGAGAGCCATGTCACGTACGCGGCCCCGACGAAGACCAGCCACAGGGGCGCGGCGAGGAACCCGGCCAGCACATCCGTCGGGTAGTGCACCCCGAGGTAGAGCCTGCTGAAGCCGATCAGGAGCACCAGCAAGACCCCGAAGGCCACGACGATCCACCGCGCGTAGCCACGCAGCCGGTAAGCCAGTATCAGGGTCAGTGCCCCGTAAAACCCGACCGCGACGGTGGCGTGCCCGCTCGGGAAGGAGTAGAAGGCGGCTTTGTACCCCGACTCGAAGACCTCCGGTCGCGACCGCTCGAAGACGGCCTTGAGGACGCCTGTTAGCAACGACCCGCCGACGGTCGAGACCAGTACTAGAACCGCAGCAAGCCTCCAGCCCGCGAGATAGAAGGCGAGGACCGCCACGGCGAGGAGCGGTATCACCACCCAGTAGTAGCCAAGGGCGGTGAGGAGGCGCATCGGGCCGTCGAGCCACTCTGGGGAGTGGGCGTTGATCCAGAGCAGAACCGCCCGGTCGAACCGGCGGCTCTCGCCCTCGACCACCTCGTCCGCCAGCTCTGCGAAGGCCCAGACGATGGAGGCGGAGACCCCCAGCCCCACGGCCAGCCAGACGGCGGCAGCGAGCGTCAGCCGGTTCGCTATCTTCCGGAATATCTCCGCGCGAACCTCGAGCAGCGTCCTGAGCATGACAAGAATTCTATCCGCGAGAACGAGAACCGTCCCGACCTTGTTGCGAGCAGAACCGTGACGCATACTCGTGCCGTAGGGAGAGACGGCATCGAGAGAGGTGACTGCGTATGCTACGACTATACGCGGCCGCGGATAGCGCCGTGACGATCGTGGAGAACGGCAGGGTCGAGCGGGCACTGGAGGGACGCGGCGCGCGCTGCGTGGCGGTGGACCCCAGAGATCCCGACACCCTCTACGTTGGCACCTCGGACGAGGGCCTGTACAGGAGCACCGATGGTGGCGGAAGCTGGGAGGGACTATCGGGCGTAGAGCACCCCAGGGTCACGGCCATAGTCGTCTCGCCAGCGGACGGGACGCTCTACGCCGGCACGGAGCCAAGTTCTCTGTTCGTCAGCCGCGACGGCGGGGCTTCCTGGCGCGAGCTGGAGGGCCTGAGGAACCTTCCCTCGGCTCCTACATGGAGTTTCCCGCCGCGTCCCTGGACCTCGCACGTGCGGGCGGTCTCACTCTCCTACACGGACCCCGACCTGGTCGTGGCGGGCATAGAGCTCGGGGGGGTCGTAAGGAGCCCTGACGGCGGCAAGACCTGGCAGGACCAGCGGCCCGGCGCCTACGCCGACTGTCACTCCCTCGCCGCGCACCCGGCAACCCCCGAGACGCTCTACGAGGCCGCCGGGGGCGGGTTCGCCGAGAGCGGGGACTTCGGCGATAGCTGGTCGGCCGCCGACGAGGGGATGGACCTCCACTACGTCTGGGGGCTAGCCGTGGACTCGGAAGACCCTTCCCTCGTCTACGCCTCGGCCGCCTCAGGGCCGGGACAGGCGCACGGGGGCGGCTTCTCGGGCGCGGAGATCTACCGCCGCAGGGACGGAGGACCGTGGGAGACCATACTGGACGGTCTCGCCGCCTTCCCCTACGCGCTAGCCGCCGCCCCCGAAACCCCAGGCGCCCTGTACGCGGGGTTCGGAGATGGAACCATCCTCCGCACCCAGGACGCGGGGGAGAGCTGGGACGAGGTCGCACGCACGCCCGGCGGACTGGCGGCGCTCGCGGCGGTGAGGGTCTGAGATTTAAGGATCTTAAGCGGACTCAAGCTCGGCTCTCTTCCACGGCGTCAGGCGTGAGCTCGTTGATGGAGGGGATGATGACGTCGGCGGCGGCAAGCGCTTCTTCGTCCGGGGGGAAGCGCTTGTTGGGGATCGCCACCACGCGCATCCCGGCGGCGCTGGCCGAGAGGATGCCGCTGCGCGAGTCCTCCACGGCGGCGCTGCCTGCGGGGTCGGCGCCCAGGCGGCGGGCGGCCTCGAGGTAGACGTCAGGGGAAGGCTTGCCGCGCTGGACCTCCTCGGAAGAGACGGTGGCTTCGAAGTATTGGTCCAGCCCGGAGAGCTCGAGGACGAGGTCGATGATCTCACGGTTCGACGAGGAAGCGAGCCCGAGAGGCCAGCGCCCCGCGAGGCGGCCGACCGCCTCGGTTGCGCCGTCTATAAGCGGGAGCTCTTCGCGGTAGGTCGCCTGCAGGCGCCGGACTACCTCGGCGGAGATCTCTTCGGGCAGGTCCTTCAGTCCCAAACGCTCGTGCATGTAGCGCGACCACTCGACGGAACTCATCCCCATCATGTCCTGCTGCGCGCCCTCGTGCCAGCCGCCGCCGCGCTCGCGAGAGAGCGCCTCGCGGGCAGCGTCCCAGACGTGCTCGGAGTCCACGATCACCCCATCGAGGTCGAAGACGACCGCCTGTATGCTCGAGCCCCGCATGGTGCCCGATTCTACACGGGGATTCGTCACAAAGGGCGGTAAACTAACTGTAAGGCCGGTCCTTTCTCAGGAGCTAGGAGGCGAGTTGCGAAACGGGGAGATAGTCCGCGCCCTCGAGACGATAGCGACGCTCATGGAGATCAAAGGCGAAGCGTACTACCGCGTCCTGGGCTACCAGCGCGCCGCCGAGTCCGTGGGCTCTTTAGGCCGCCCGGTGAGCGAGGTAGAAGACCTCAGGGTCCTGCCCCACGTGGGCGGGACTATAGCGGAGGTCATACGCGACCTCGCCGAGGACCGTACCCCACCGGTCCTCGCCGACCTCCTCGCCGAGATACCGTCCGGTCTGGTCGAGATGACGCGCCTCCCCGGCGTGGGGCCGCGCACAGTTCATACCCTCTGGAAGGAGCTCGGCGTCGAGAGCGTCGAGGAACTCGCGGAGCTGGAGGAGGGCCAGATCTCCTCCCTCAAGGGCTTCGGCAAGAAGAGCGCGGAGAAGATCTTACGCGCCGCGAAGACGTACAACGCCCAGGAGCGGCGCATGCTGCTGGACTCGGCTACGGCTCTGGGCGAGCAAATGCTGGCTTTCGTGCGCTCCCACCCGTCCACGGTCAGGGCGGAGGTCGCAGGCTCCCTCAGGCGCAAGAAGGAGACCATCGGCGACCTCGACATCGTAGCCGCGAGCACCGACCAGCGGGCGCTAGCAGACGCCTTCGCCGGGGCGCCGTTCGCGGACGAGGTCCTCGCCCACGGGCCGAAGAAGGTCTTTATCGTGTGCGGCGGGGTCGAGATCGACCTCCGGATCGTCGAGCCCGAGGCGTTCGGCTCGCTCCTGCACCACTTCACCGGCGGCCAGGCTCACAACATCGCCCTGCGCGAGCGGGCCGTGAAGATGGGCATAAACATCTCGGAGTACGGTCTGGCGAGGGAAGGGACGGGCAACTACGAGCCCGTCGCCACCGAGGAGGAGCTATACGGACGGCTCGGGTTACCTTACATCCCGCCCGAGCTTCGGGAGGACACCGGGGAGATCGAAGCTGCCGAGAGAGGCGAGTTGCCGGACCTCATCGAGGTCGAAGACATAAAGGGCGACCTGCACGTGCACACCAACTGGTCGGACGGCAAGGGGACCATCGAGAGCATGGTGGAGGCGGCGATCGCGCTCGGCTACGAGTACCTCATCTTCTGCGACCATTCGCAGAGCCTGCGCGTGGCGAACGGGCTCTCCCCCGAACGCCTCATGGCGAAGATCGAAGCTGTCAGGAAGGCCGATGAAAGGTACGACGAGATACAGCTCCTCTGCGGCTCGGAGGTGGACATCCTGAAGGACGGAACACTCGACTACGAAGACGTCCTCCTCGCCGAGCTGGACTTCGTCGTCGCCTCGGTC
>JARDZQ010000235.1 GCA_029240775.1 Rubrobacteraceae bacterium
CCTTTCGGCAGGATCAGGTCCGTGGGATAGCCGTCGCTTTCGGGGGGTGTCTTCCCGCCGTGCAGGTGCACGGAGACCGGAACCGGCAGCTCGTTCCACTGCCGGACCTCCACCTCTCTGCCGCTCCTGGCTTCGATGGTGGGTCCGGGGAAGATGCCATCGTAGCCCCAGACCTCCGTCATAAGGCCGGGCACTATCTCCTGCCAGCCCACTCTCTGGACCGTCTCGTAGTAGTCGGTATCGCTGCTCGTGCGCACCGGCTTCAGGACCGGTGGGATCGGCAGCGGCACCCTGAAGGGCTGCATGCTCGGGCTCCTTACCGAGGCCGAGGCGCCCAGGCGCGTCAGCGGGATCGAGAGCGTCCCGAGCGGCAACGCCAGCGCGGCTGCGCCCATGAGCCCTACCTTGAAGAACTTGCGGCGCGAGAACGTCATAAGTGTTCCTCCTTCATTCAACCGGCGTCGATAATCAGGCCGCTGGCGCCGCCGGTTATGGTGATGTCGTAACGGTCCGAGGCGCGCTCGTAGTCCGGGCTACGCAAGCTCAACTCGCCCCCGACGGCGCCGAAGCGCTGGTCGTCGAACGCCAGGTTCGTAGAACCGCCGCCCACGCGGACGCGCGCCGCCGCTGCTTCGAGGCGGTGGATGGCAACGTTGCTCGCGCCGCCCAGAATACGGACCGGGACGGTGCCCGCAGGCGGAGGGAGTGTCAGTTCCAAACGGCTTGCGCCGCCGCTCACTTCGAACGAGCGGAGCTCGAGCCCGCGCAGGTCGGCCGTGAGCCTCGAGGCGCCGTCGCGGATCTCGACGTCCCAGGGGATGCTCGCGTTGAGCGCGAGCTCCGCCGGGCGCTCGCGCAGGTATCCGAGCCGGTCAAAGTGCGGGAAGCGGGGGTACCGGATGGTGACGGTGCCGCCCTCGGCTGCTACGCGCGGCGCTCGCCCTTCGAAATGGGCGCGGTAGAGATCAGGCATCGAGGGGTCTGCGCGGACGGTGACGCAGGAGGCGCCGGACGCGAAGACGAGGCGCCCATTCCTCAACAATCCGAGCGGGGTGGCGAATTCGCCGCCCTGGCGCTGTTCTGCCGCCCGTCCGGTCGCACCTCCACCGTTCGCAGGGCCGTCATGCTCTGCTCTTCTCATGCCGCTGCCTCCTCGTCGTCGGCGTTCTGCCCCCGGGCTCACTCTTGCAGGGGCTCATCCAAAGTATCCGGAGGAGCGGGGGTGCGGTATCGCCCGAAAGGGTGATCAAGGGGGTGGAGATCTCCTCCCCCCTTGATCACCTGGAGAGTCTGCGTGACGGGAAGTCCTCGCCGCTAGAGGACCCCTCGGCCGCCGCGCCCTTCGCTATGCACAATCGCGCAGCACCGAATGACTCCCGAGCCTCCCCCTCAGGCACACGGCGCGCGGGTCGCGGCCATAGGCCAGTCGCTTGGCCCAGGTGGTGTGGCATCGCCGCAGATCCCGGGCATCCAGCCATACCGGGTCGCCTGCTTCGAAGCCGCCCGCGTGCAGCGCTCGCCGAACCCGGGTGTCGCCGGACTCCAGCGTGTAGCCGGCGTCGGCCAGCGCCCCTGCGTTCAGCCTGACCTCCAGCGCCGCCCCGGGCCGGGCGATGGCGAGCAGACCTTCCAGCAACCCGGGCTCACCATCCAACAGCCCCACGAGCAGACTGCCCCAGGGGAAGTTGATCGTGACCTTCGACGCCATCCCGTCAAGCTCTTTCGGCAGCGCGAGCGCGTTGGCGATAACGTACAGCGCGTTGGCGGGCGCTCTGCGCGAAGCCTTCCGCAAGTTCTCCCTGCACGCGTCCACGCCGACCGCGAACCAGCTCGGACGGGTCCGCGCCACGTGCATCACGTAACGCCCATCGCCCGTGCCAACGTCGATGAGCACGTCGTCGTAGCCCGCAGCCAGCCCGGCCGCGTCGATCCCGGCCGAGGTCTTACCCCGTATGCACTCCATGTCACTCTCTCCCGTTCTCTGTGCCGTCGTCGAACAACGAAAGAAAGGGAGGCGCTCGGGCGCAGGGGTACTCGGATCCGGTGAGCGCACAGCGGCGTCAGCCGCCGTCGAGGTCCTCCGGCGTCGGTTTCCTACGCGGCAAGCAGATGCCGGACAACAGGAGCTGTCCGGGCAGAGCGCCCGGACAGCCGGTTATACATCGAGGTAGGTTAGAGGCCGGGCCTCAGCAGGGAGGCCGGGCTGGATGCTGTATGCGGCTATTCACGATAATCGATCTCTCTCAAGGGGTAAGCGCATCTCGCCGGGCACAGTATGCCACACTCCTCAGGCGGCCACCTTCTCGTCCCAGTCGACGTGGTAGGTGTAGAGCCAGGCGTGCGAGCCTGTATTCGCGAAATGCTTGAGGGCGAACGGCATGATCTGGTCTCTGATCCACCTGGCGACCGGGTTGCTTACGGCCTTGGACTGACCGATCCGGCGCGAGTACGCGACTACCTTCTCCACGCGCTCGCGGCGCGACCGTTCGTAGGTGAGGAAGGCTCGTTCGGTATCGAGAACGTCACGCAGGCACTTCGCGAGGACGATCGCGTCCTCTACGGCCATCGACGCGCCCTGCCCGGAGTTTGGAGAGGTGGCGTGCACAGCGTCCCCGATCAGGACCGCCGGTCCCTTGTGCCAGGCAGGGGCGGTCGGTATGTCGTGGATCGGGTAGGCGCCGATCTCACCCCGCGTGGACTCGACGATCTCGCCGATCAGGTCGGGGTCGCCCGAGAACAGTTCGAGCAGACGTCGCTTCCACTGCGCCGAGGAGACGCGGGAGAGCTCCTTCCGGGACGGCTTATCGGGGCGCGCGACGTTGGCGAACCACCAGATCTCCCCCGTCTCCCTGACCAGGTAGCCGAAGAATGCCCGCGAGCCGAAGATGAAGTGCTGCGTCTCCGGCGTCGGAGTGATACGGGGTCCGCGTGCGTATCCGCCCAGGCTGAGCAAACCCGTGTAGCTGGGGCGCGGCGAGTCGGGGTTCAGCAGCCGGCGGACGCGGGAGCGGACGCCGTCCGCGCCGACGAGCAGGTCGCCTTCTACCTCGCTCCCGTCCTCGAAGCGGGCGATCACCCCTCCGCCGTTCCCGATGATCTCGTAGGAGTCCAGCCGCTTGCCGTACTCGGTCCTTATACCGCGGCTTTCGGCTTCTTCACGGAGCACCCGCTGGAGCAGGCCGCGCTTCACGATGACGCTGACGGTGTTGTCCGGCAGCCGGATGCCGTTGGCGACCTCGCCGAGGCACTTGCCGGTACCGCTATACATCACCATACGAGATACGGGGAAACCGTCCGCTCGCGCCGGCACGTCGATATCAAGGGTGCGCAGCACGTCCAGGCCGTTGGAAGCGATGTTGAGAAACAGCCCCGCGTAATCCGCAGGTGCGTCGTACGCCTCGTAAACGACGGCCTCGATCCCGGCGCGCTGCAGGGCCATGGCGGCTACGGGGCCGCCGATGCCGCTCCCGACGATCAGGGCTCTCTTTTTGTTCGTGGGCGTCCCTTTCATTGTGATCTCCTTTCCCATTAGGAGGTCACTCGTTTGCGGTCCTCTGGTTGGGACGGAAAACCTTCCACAACAGGTCCGTAAGCGCCCAGAGCACGACCGCAACCGGGTTGGGGCCCATGAGGCGCACCCGCGTGTTCTGGAACGCCGCCAGACGCCACTCCTCGCCTCCCTCCTCACGCACCGCCACAAGCGTCTGGATCGAGTCGCGCTCGGGCGAGGGTTCAGATTTGCCCCGCATCACCGTCGAGCCCACCGCGTGCATCAGGGCAACGTCGGGACTCAAGAACCGTACATCCTTGACCTTCCCTACGAGGCGCGAACCCCTCAGCCACTTGTCGAAGAGTTCCTGGTGGAACAGGGCTATCTCCTCGCGCCCCTTGAAGCGTGTGCCGTCGAAGGCGACGAGATCCCCGTCCTCGGTGAAGACGGCTGCGAAGTCCTCACCGCAGCCGCGGTTCCAGCCGTCCATCAACTCCGTGTAGAGGTCTCGCACGGCCTGCTCGTCGGCGGGGTTCGTGGTGGTCTTCTCGTGCATGGGCATTCTCCTTTCGATATCTTTGCTCACGCTGTTCTCTCCTCGATCGATGCTCATGCCTGTGTTCTCCTTTCAACAATGTCACTTCTCCGACAAGGGGTGCTTCTCTGCTAGTGGCCGACTCTCCTCATGGCAATCAGAAGGTTGAGGCGGGCTTGCCTCTTCATCTCCCATATCAGGGCTGCCTTCAGCCGTCTCGTCGCTTGCGGGGCGCCCGCAACGCTCTGGCCCGGCGACTCGACTCCGCTTCGCACAACATCTCCTCGCGGCGTTATCTCCAGCGCTCGCAGTCCGTCAGTTCGCGCGTCCT